>SLOW01000360.1 GCA_007132315.1 Opitutales bacterium | reverse complement strand
GTTTTTCCTTGCCCCGTTCCAGTTGCTTCAATTATCACCCGTAGCGGATTCAGGTCAATTACGAAAAAATTATGAAGAATTTTTACTTAACGCCGGTTTCCGCAGGGGTGATCTGCGCCACCTGTCTTTTTAGTGGATGCGGTTGGACCGGCTCCGATCCTCAGGGGGGCTCCGAGGCCTCCGAGCTCAAACGGGTGGCTCCGGAAAAAGAGCACTTGCCCGAGTCTGAAGCGGCGATTCAAGAGCTGGTCCTACGGTTCGGTCCGGTCGGCTACTGGCCGGCGAATGAGGGGGAAGGCACCGTTCTGCGCGACCGCTCGGGAAATGACAACGATGGGCGGATCTACAATGTGCCCTGGCGTGACGGCAGCCTGATTTTCGACAACGATACCTACCAGTGGATTCAAGTGCCCTACACCAACGCGTTCGGGGCCGAAAACTTCTCGATGGGGGGATGGCTTTTCAGCGCACATGATCTGAATCCGCAGCGTGAATCGAGATTGGGAGCGATACTGGTCGGCCAGCCCTTTAGGCCGGCCGACCGCAGAATCGATGATGCGGCATCGTGGGCGAACGAAAAGCTGAAATGGGAATCTCTTTGGGGAGAAAGAACTCCCGGTACTGCAAATCTGCGCTATGGATTACTCCCAAACGATGGAACAACGACCTACCTTGAGGTGGCAAGCGGAGAAGGTGATGATGTCCTGGGCACGGTTGCCGACGAGGTCTCTTTTTCCGCCAACCAATGGCAGCACCTCTTTTATACCTATGATGCTGTCAATGGCAAAGGCAGCCTTTACCTGAACGGCGGATTGGTCAAAAGCGTGGAAAATGTCCCCTGGCAACCGTCACGATCACCGCTGGTCATTGGCGCGGGCCGGTGGGGCACGTTTAACCTGGGGGGCAACGCCTCATTGGACGGCACCTTGCGCCAGATCGCCTTTTTCGACCGGACACTCACCGCAGACGAAGTCAAGGATCTGTGTGACACCACCAAGCCGCTCGTCGACCCGCAGATAGAGCCGTATTCAAAACGCTATGCGAGACGCAACGCCACCTTCAATCAGCTTGTCCGGGCACGCAGTTTCAATTTGGAGGAATACGCGCAACTCACCGCCGCGGATCTCATTGCGAAAATTCAGGACCAAAACTCCGATCAACTGATTCGCGCCAAAGCGGTGCTACAGCTGGCGTCGATGGAGTCGGAAGCACAAACAGCCATTCCTGTGCTTGCGGCGGAGTTGCGGCAACAGATTGATGCCGACGGTGCCCACCTGCCGAAGATAGAGGAGGTGTTTCGGAATTCGCTCATCAGGGCGTTGCTTGATATCGGTCTCGACAATGCCCGAGTGAACGAGCTCCTGGTGGAAACGTTGCTGAAACCGTTCTTTGAAGGGATTGACACCAACCAACCCTATTTTAACAAGATTCGACCGCTGATCCAAGACGGAAAATGGTTTGAGGGCTTGGCGGCTTACCATGCCCATGTAAAATCGCTGCCCAAGGTGCAAAAGCGCAGAGGATGGGGCAGCTATGTGAGCATGGAGGAAATTGTCGAAGTCAGCAGAATATTTCCGCTCGGTGCCGAGTATTTTGACGGCTATCTCATCGGTGGAGTTCCCTACACCGATGCCGGCTACAGCGCCTATAACATTGTCGACAACACGCCCGCTGGCTACAGCTATCTGACCATGATTGAGCCCATCTCTTATGAGGAGGCAGTTCGGCGGTTTGACAAACATCTGAAAGGACTGACCGATAAAGGTCCCGGACGCGAGGCGACTAGCAAAAATGGTCAGAAAATAACGAAAGAATGGACCCGGGTGAAAATCGTTAAAATATCACCCGACGGCAAGCGTGAGTCCAGTTACCTTCACGGTGAATGGTTCATCTTCGACGGCCGGGATGAGAAGATGTATGGTTGGTCGGTCATTAGCGACGAGGAAGGATATATTCATTTGTTAGGCGGGCAGCATAACACGCCGATGCAGAACAACTACATTCCGGGAAGTTGGGAAAAGCTCGGCATCGCCAGGGGCGAAGACAGGCCCTCAAATATGTATTGGGTTTCCAAAAGGCCGCATGATATCACCGAATTTGAATTTGTCGGGAAACGCAACAATCCGCGCGCTCTAACAGGCGGACTTAACTATATGAGCTTGGCGCGTAGCCGCAGTGGTGAGATGTTTCTCTATGCCCGCGGCAGCACCTGGAATTGGGCATTGCACCGCTATGACGCGGATAAGAAGCGCTGGATCGAGATCAAGGGTAGCCAGGAGAAGATGATGGAGGATGCCAAAAAGCACAACGCCGAGTGGTATGCCAATTTGGGGAGAACCGTTCCCTATCATGGACCATCCGATGGTCTGGTCTTCGCCTGGCAGCCGGGTGCCTATAATTTCAACAGGACCTGGCCCCATTTGACCGGGAGTGTGGCGAGGGGAATCACCTTCGACCTTTCAGGCCGCATGCATGTCGGCCTTGCGGTTCTCGGCGTTATAGAAGGGGGTGAAGTCGCTCACCGCCCCGTCTATGCCTACTCCGATGACCTGGGCGAGACGTTCCATCGCGCGGATGGCGAACCTCTCAAGCTGCCGCTGACGAACAATCCCATCCCCGGCTATAACGCCGACCGGACCTTGGAGCCAGCCCGTACCCACTTTGAAGTCTGGGCCTCTCTGGTTAGGGAGCTGAATCCGTGAGAAAAGCAGCCGTTTCCGCACCTTCGGTTGGACCGATTCCCGTTGAGTCTCACGAAGAGCTTTCCGGTGTCGGCGGCCACAGCGGCGGGTATGGTGGCCACAACCTGGTTGTGGTCCGTACGTGAGTTCGGCGAGTTTGCCCTCGCTGAGGCGTCCCTGAACGGTGGTTTGCCGGGGCGCGTGGAGTTTGAAATCGACAATCCCGGCGATTTTCATGGTTTAAGCGCCCCCCTTGTTTTTCAATCGGATTACCAATTCAGGATTTTGTTCGCTTCAGAATGGACCGTGAATTCCTCCTTCTCCGGATTCCATTTCAACTCCCGGCCGGGAGCGGCCTGACTGGCGGCCAGGGCGGCGACGCACAGGTCGTTGGTCAGGTGTCCTTCATCGACAGGAGCAACCGGGGCTTTGCGGGAACGGATTGCCTCGAGCCAATTTCCGTGGTGATTCTGGCTCACGCTTAGGACCGGTTCCACATCGGATTGTTCCCGCAGTAAAGCCCCGCCGGAAGCGTCGAAGCGGCCACGCCACGCATGCGCTCAGGCGTCGCTGCCGTTGAAACGGACTCCCGCTTGGGCTTCAGCGCTACACGTGATCTTCATGACCATTCCATCGGGGAAGGTCAATTCGGCGTACAGGTTCGTATGGACATCGAAAAGACCGCGGTCGGGAAACTCGGCCGTGCCTTTCACCGTGAACGACGTTTTGTCGTCGAGACCGACGCCCCAGATCGCACTATCCACCATGTGGCTTCCCCATCCCGTAATCATGCCGCGGCAATGCGACGCGACCTGTAGGAAACCGGGTCGGCCATACCCTTCCCGCGGATGAACACGGTCCTCGGAGTATGGATAGCCCTCTCTCGGATTCAGCCACACATCGTAATTGAGGTGTTCCGGTACAGTCATAGGACCCGGTTCGCCCCGGCCACTGTCCATAGGAAGTCCGACGTCGATCGTCTGTATTTCTCCGAGACGGCCACTGCGCGCCAGTTCGCAAACGCGGCGAAAATGAACCGAAGAGCGCTGCTGAGAACCGACTTGGAGGATTCGGTCATATTCATGCACGGCACTTACCAGTTCGCGGCCTTCTTTTACGCCGAAGGTCAGCGGCTTTTCCAGGGTTGAATGTTTCAGTGTTCCTGCAAACTGGGTGTTATGTTTTTAAAATGGGCCCGGGATGCCGATACGGATCCCGGGAGATTTCGCCAGCGAAACAGGCGTCGGGCTGAACTCGGAATCAGATTGGCGTACTGGTGTGTCGCGTCCGGCTCAGCAGGGCATTGACCACGAGGTTCAATTTCCCGGATTTCAAAATGATGTGATGAAAATCGTGCTCAGAAAATCGATCGTTTCCCTTTCAGATCGAACATCGCGTACCCCGCCACCACCGCGAAGCAGACCAACGGAACGGCGTAGGACAGCGGCGCTCCCCACGCATCCACCAAGGAGCCCTGTAGCAGGGGGAATAGCGCCCCGCCGAGAATGGCCATGATCAGGCCCGCCGCGCCGAGTTTGGTGTCTTCTTTCAGGCCCTGCAGGGCGATGCCGTATATAGTTGGGAACATCAGGGACATGCATCCGGAGATGGCAATGAGGGCCAGCACTCCAATCAGGTTGGGGGAGCCCATCACCACCAGCGACAAAACCATGG
>SLOW01000002.1 GCA_007132315.1 Opitutales bacterium | reverse complement strand
CCTGAACGTCCTCGCCTACGACCCGTTCCTCGACCGCAAGAAGGCGATCGCGCTCGGGGTCGAGCCGGTTTCCCTGAACAACCTCTTCGCCCGCTCCCATGTGGTCTCCCTGCATACCCCGCTGCTGGACAGAACGCGCCGGATGATTCGCGGAAAACACCTGCTGAGCATGAAACGCAACGCCACCTTGATCAACACCGCCCGCGGCGGGGTTGTCCATCAGGACGAATTGATCGAAGCGCTGCGCGAGCGTCCCGACCTGACCGCCATCCTCGACGTCACCCACCCCGAGCCCCCGCCCCCCGACTCACCGCTCTACGAACTGCCCAACGTCGTGCTCACCCCGCACATCGCCGGCTCGGCCGGAGCGGAGTGTCGCCGGATGGGTTCATACATCCTCGAGGAACTGCGCCGCTATCTCAACGGCGATTCCCTCAAATGGGAAATCACCCGGGATCAAGCCGTGCTGATGGCCTGAACCCCGTGTCGCAACAACAAAAGCCGGCGATTCGAAACGATTTTATGCTCACACCAGGACTTGTCTCGGTCACCTTTCGCAAACTGTCGCCCGAACAGATCATCGATCTGGTCAAACGCGCCGGCCTCCGCTCCATCGAATGGGGCGGCGATGTTCACGTGCCCCACGGCGACACCGACCGGGCGCGCGACGTGGCTGAAAAAACAGCGGCCGCCGGCCTCGAAGTCGCCGCCTACGGTTCCTATTACCGTCTCGGACAGACCGGCGACGATGCCCCGGACTTCGCGCGCGTCCTCGCCACCGCCGCCGCCCTCGGCGCTCCGCTCATCCGGGTCTGGCCTGGGGTCCGCGGTTCCGCCGAAACGCCCGACGGCGAGCGGCAACGGGTGGAAAGCGACGCCCTGCGCGTGGCCCAACTGGCCTCCGAAGCCGGCATCGGCATCGCCTACGAATACCACGGCGGAACCCTGACCGACACCAACGAGTCCGCGCAACAATTGCTGGAACGCACCGACCATCCGGCCATCTCCACCATTTGGCAGCCTCCCAACGGGCAGCCGTTCGAGTCCTGTCTCGACGGACTCAAAGCGTTGCTGCCCCGGCTCAGCAACGTGCACGCCTTTCACTGGTGGCCCACCCCCGCGAACCGCCATCCGCTGGAAGTCGGCGCCGACCGCTGGAAACCTTACCTCGACACCGTCCGGCAAGCCGGCGGCGACCGCCACGTCCTGATCGAATTCGTCAAAGACGACGCTCCCGAACAATTGCTCGCCGACGCCGCCACCCTCCGTAACTGGCTCGAGGAGTAAGGCCGTTCGCGGCGGAAGAAGAATGACTCCCGGCCGCGGCCAGGGAGCCCGGTGCTTGAGCAGGACATCCTGAGACTCCGGAAGCGCACTACTCCCGCGCATCTCGCCGACGCCGTCTGAAGAGCGGCGCTACTGTTTAAAGGAGAACGGCTACGGATTCACGGTTGCGTGGCGCAGGTCCGTGCTTTCAGCCGGATCTTTCCGGGTACGCAAGGTCCCCGGAGTTATGGACGCGAAGGCGATTTCGCTTGGTGAAGAGCCGGAAAACGGGTGCCTCACCCTCCGGCGATTTGCACCGCCTCCGTCGCCAGCTCGCGGATACGATCCCAGTCACCGGCGGCGATCAGTTTCCCGTCCACAAACCACGAGCCCCCGATGGCGGCGACCACGGGTGAAGCCAGGTATTCGGCCGCGTTCTTCGCGTTCACGCCCCCGAGAGGGATGAACCGCACACCGGTGTGCTTGTAGGGGCCGGCCAGGGCGTTGAGCATCTTTAGCCCGCCGGCCGGCTCGGCCGGAAAGAATTTCAACAATTTGAGCCCGAGGGAAAGCCCTTTCTCCACGTCGGACGGAGTCATCACCCCGGGAATAAACGGCAGGTCAATCGACTGCGCCTTCTCGATCACCCACCTGTTGATGCCCGGCGACACACCGAACTGGGCGCCCGCCGCCGCGGCCTCCTCGACCTGGTAAATGTCCAGCAATGTCCCGGCGCCAACCAACATGTCGGGAAATGTCTTCACGATCGCCCGAATCGCCTCCGGCGCGGCGTCGGTGCGAAAGGTCACTTCGATGATGTTGATGCCGGCCGACCGCAACGTCTCGGCGAGCGGTTCCGCGTTTTCCACCCGGTCGATTACAGCGACGGGGACGATTCGGGTCTTGGTGATGTACTCCATAAAAAAACCTCCAATTGATTCCTTGACTTTGTATTTTTAACTAAAATATATTGCAAGAGAAATTTTCACCACGGAATGATCTTGCCGCATCAAAAAGAGGAACCCATGCCTCCCGCCATGTTCGATTTTTCGGTTGTACGGGAATTGCGCAAGCGTGAAGGCATGAACATCGCCGAACTCTCCCGGCGTTCCGGGGTGTCGGCGGCGGTGATTTCAAAACTGGAACGCAACCAGACCCAGGCGGAACTCGAGACCTTGTTCAAGCTCAGCCGGGTACTCGGTCTCAACGCGACGGATATTCTGGCGCTGGCCGAATCCCGCACCGCTCAGCGCGAAAACGCCACGGAGCACCAGACCGGCGGTTTCAACTTCCGCGAAATCCGCTACGCCAACGTCCGCTGCCTTTCCGGCACGGCTCCCGCCGGCGCCCGCATTTCCCGTCCGGAAGTTCACCGCGACGACTACGAACTCTGCTGGGTGCTCAAGGGACGCGTGCGTTTCACACTTCCCGACGAGACTCACGACCTCGCCGCCGGAAACGCGCTCCAGTTCGACGCCATCCTGGATCACACGTACGAAGCCCTCGAGGACTCGGAAATCCTCATCCTGCACATCCGCAAGGACAAACGTTTCTAGCCTGAATTATTCACCGAATAACCCAGGCGAGGAGTCGGCCGGACCGGACCGGCGGACTTCCCGCACCGGCGGTCATCATAACACGATTACGCATCAATAACAGTAAACCAGAACCATGATCGATATTCAAAACGACCTGAAGCCGGCCGATCTCAAAGCGGGCATCGAGAAACTCTGGGAGGTTTCGGCTCCCAAGATCTTCTCCATCGCCAAAAACTACGACCGCTCCCAGGGCTCTCCCGTGTACACGGTCAAGGGCCGCTACACCACCCGGGGCTGGACGGAATGGACGCAGGGATTCGAATACGGATCGGCCATTCTGCAATACGACGCCACCGGCGACAAGGAAGCCCTGCGCTACGGCCAGGAGAGCACGCTGAATATCATGGCGCCCCACCTGACTCACATGGGCGTGCACGACCACGGGTTCAACAACGTCAGCACCTACGGCAATCTGCGGCGCCTGATGCGCGAGGGGAAGATTCCCCACGACGACTGGGAAATGCATTTCTACGAACTGGCGCTGAAACTCAGCGGCGCGGTTCAGGCCCGGCGGTGGACCGGCATCAAGGCCGGCGGCGGCTACATTTATTCCTTCAACGGCCCCCATTCGCTCTTCGCCGACACGATCCGCTCGCTGCGAGCGCTTGCCGTGAGCCATCAACTGGGGCACAACCTGATGGAAGAGGGAGACGCCAACATCTCCCTGCTCGATCGCCTGGTCCAGCACGCCCGCACCACCGCCCGATTCAGCGTGTACTACGGCGAAGGCCGGGACGCTTACGATCTGCGCGGGCGGACGACCCACGAAGCCATTTTCAATCTCAACGACGGCAACTTCCGCTGTCCGAACTCGCAGCAGGGCTTCTCCCCCTTCACCACCTGGACCCGCGGTCTCTCCTGGATTCTCTGCGGCTATCCGGAGGAGCTGGAATTCCTGGATACGGTTTCCGACGACGAACTCGAACCCTACGGCGGACGCGAGGAAATCGAAAGCTTCATGCTCAAAGCAGCGGAGGCCGTGGCCGACTTCTTCATCGAGCACACGCCAACCGACGGCATTCCGTACTGGGACACCGGCGCTCCTCAGTTGCACAACCTGGGCGATTACCTGAACAAACCGGCCGAACCGTACAATGACCACGAGCCGGTGGACAGCACCGCCGCCGCCATCTGCGCCCAGGGTTACCTGCGTCTCGGCCGCTACCTCGAGAAAAAGGGAGCCGGCGACAAAGGGAAAAAGTACTGGCAGGCCGGTCTGACCATCGCGCGCACTCTCTTCGCGGAACCGTACCTCAGCATGGACGAAAACCACCAGGGCCTCCTGCTGCACTCCATCTACCACCGTCCGAACGGCTGGGACCACATCCCGGAAGGCAGCAAGATTCCGCACAGCGAGTCCAGCATGTGGGGCGACTACCACGCCCGGGAGCTGGCTCTCTACATTCAACGCGTCATCGACAACGAAACCTACTACACCTTCTTCGGATAAACAGCCATGACCATAGCCGACATCAACAAACTCGAAGGCAGATCCTTTCCCGCCCGGCGCTGGACGCGCAACCTGGTCGGCGGGGCCTCGCCCATTCAAGCCTCCAACTTCGCCATGGGCTACGTCGTACTCGAACCCAACGGCGGCCAGGTCCCCTGGCACAACCAGGAGCAGGAAGAGATCTATTTCGTCGTCGATGGCGAGGGCGAAATCTGCGTCGGCGAGGAGCGCCGTCCGATCTCCTCCGGCCAGGCCGCCTATCTCCCGCCCACGGTCTTCCACCAGTTGACCAATACCGGCGACCGGCCGATGACGATGATCTACTGCTACGGTCCGGCGGGTGACGTCGCTCACTGGAAACAGGAACTGGAAGGCACCCTGCCCAAAGCCGGCATCGACGTCCCGCCGCTGCCGGAAGGCGCGCAACCGCAATGCACCGAGCCGCCCAAGGGCTGAGCCCGGAAATCTTCAGCAACCACACCAACGACACCACAATGAAAACGGAATCCATCGGCATCATTCTCAACGGAGTCACCGGACGCATGGGGACGAACCAGCACCTCGTCCGCTCCATTCTCGCCATCATGCGGCAGGGCGGCATCAAGGTCTCCGACGACCACGTGCTGATGCCCGATCCCATCCTGACCGGACGCAACGAAAACAAGTTGCGCGACCTGTCCCAAAAGCACGGGGTCAAGCGCTTCACCACCGACATCGACGCGGCTCTCAAGGACGATCACAACCGGATCTTCTTCGACGCCTCGTCCACCCTCCTCCGGGCCAAATTCGTCGAAAAGGCCGGCCAGGCGGGCAAGGCGGTTTACTGCGAAAAACCCACCGCAGTGACCACCGAGGAAGCGCTTCGGCTGGCCGAACTCTGCGAAAAGGCCGGCCTCAAGAACGGCGTGGTCCAGGACAAACTGTGGTTGCCGGGCATGCGGAAGTTCAAAATGATCAAAGACCAGGGTTTCTTTGGCGACATTCTCTCGGTGCGCGGCGAATTCGGCTACTGGGTGTTCGAGGGCAACGTCTATGACCAACCCGCGCAACGTCCCTCGTGGAACTACCGCAAGGAGGACGGCGGCGGCATCATCATCGACATGCTCTGCCACTGGCGCTACGTGATCGACAACCTGTTCGGCAACGTAAAAAGCGTCTCCTGCCTCGGGGCCACCCACATCCCGACCCGCTACGACGAATCCGGCAAGGCCTACGACGCCACCGCCGACGACTCCGCCTACGCCACCTTCGAACTCGACAACGGCATCGTCTGCCACTTCAACAGCTCCTGGACCGTGCGGGTGCGCCGCGACGACCTGCTGACGATGCAGGTGGATGGCACCAAGGGCTCGGCCGTGGTCGGCCTGCGCAAATGCTGGGTCCAGTCCGCCGCCACGACCCCGAAGCCGGTATGGAATCCGGACGTGGACCAGCCCATCAACTTCTACCAGGACTGGAATGAAGTTCCCGACTGCGCGGAGTACGACAACGCCTTCAAAATCCAGTGGGAGCAGTTCATTCGCCACGTGGCGCTCGACGAAGACTTCCCGTGGACCCTGCGCGAAGGGGCCAAGGGCGTGCAACTCGCCGAGGCCGGCATCCGGTCCTGGAACGACCGCAAGTGGGTCGAGCTGAACCAGCTCTGATCGTTCCCTTCCCCGAATCGCCGCCGCGGCGAAACCCGCCGTCGCGGTCCACAACCCTCGCAGAAAGGCAGACATGACGAACGAAGCAACAACCAAGCAAGGCGCCTCCACACGTCCGGTCGCCCTGGTGACGGGCGGCAGCCGCGGGATCGGATTCGGCATCGCCGAACACCTCGCCCGCGACGGCTTCAACCTGGCGATCAACGGCATGCGGGAGGAATCCGCCATTACCGAAACCCTCGACAAACTCCGCTCCCACGGCGCGGAAGTGCTCTACTGCCGGGGCGACATCGGAAGCACCGAGGCGCGAAGCGCCATGATCGAACGGATACGCGAATCCTTCGGCCGCCTGAACGTCTTGGTCAACAACGCCGGTGTCGCTCCCAAGGAACGCCTCGACATCCTGGAAGCGACGGAGGAAAGTTTCGCCTGGGTGGTCGCGACCAACCTGCAGGGCCCGTATTTTCTGACCCAGCTCGCCGCGAACTGGATGGTGGAGCAGAAGCGCGGCGCGCCGGACGATTTTTTCTGCGTCGTCAACGTCGGTTCCATCTCCGCCACCGTCGCCTCGACCAACCGCGGTGAATACTGCGTGGCCAAGGCCGGCATCGGCATGATGACCCAACTCTTCGCCGCCAGGCTGGGCGAGTTCGACATTCCGGTATACGAAATCAGGCCCGGAGTGACGAAAACCGACATGACCGCCGGCGTTCAGGAGAAGTACGACAAACTCATCGCCGAAGGCCTGTGCGTCCAGAAGCGCTGGGGGTATCCGGAGGACTCCGGCAAAGTGGTCGCCGCCATGGCCCGGGGCGACCTGCCCTATTCCACAGGACAGGTGATCATGGTCGATGGCGGACTGACCCTGCCGAGACTGTAAGGCGACCTCCGATACATGAACCATGAGGCAAACCTGGCGCGCCTCAGCCGGCGGTTGACCTGGGAGGAAATCGACCCCGCTTACCTGGGTCGGCTGATCGGGCTCGCCCGCGACGAGGACCTCGCAGCGGGCGGTCTGAAAACCGCCGGCGTCCGCGCCGGCGACCCCACCACCGAGGCACTGGGCGCGATCGGCCGAGGTTCGGCGCGACTCGTCGCCCGGGAAGCATTGTGCGTGTGCGGGCTTCCCTTGCTTCCCTACATCCTGCAAACCTACGGCGGTTCTGCCGAATCCAGGATCGACCTTCTGGTCGATGAAGGCGACCGGGTCGAAGCCGGTACCGCGCTGGCCATACTCCAATGCGAGCTGTCCCCGCTCCTGAGCGCCGAACGCGTTCTGCTTAACTTCCTACAGCACCTTTCCGGAATCGCGACCAACACCGCCACATACGTGGACGCTCTCGGCGACTCCCCCACCCGCCTGCTCGACACCCGCAAGACAACGCCCGGGTTTCGCGTTCTTGAAAAGTACGCCGTCGGACGCGGCGGCGGCTGGAATCACCGGCTGGGACTGTACGACCGGATCATGATCAAAGACAACCACCTGGCCGCCGGAAACGTCGCAAAGGGCGAACGCCTCGCGGGATACGTGCGGCGCGCGGCCGCATCCCGCCCAGACCTGCCGGTGGAAGTCGAGATTGACGCGCTGGACCAACTCGCCCCCGTCCTGGAAGCGCGCCCGGACGTCATCCTGTTGGACAACTTTGCGACGGCGGATCTGCGGAAGGCCGTCGAACGAATCGACGGCGCCTGCGCCACCGAAGCCAGCGGCGGCATCGACAAGAACAGCCTCCGCGAACTCGGTCGACTTGGCCTTACCTTCATTTCCAGCGGCGCCCTGACTCACGGCAGCCGCTGGACCGACATCGCCCTCGACTGGGAGGTCTGAAACCAAATCCTCTGTTTCTATTCGCGCCTTGTCCCGAAACGAGCTCATTGTTCCCATCCGCCGGAGCGAAGGGCCAGCGCCTTCCAGACGATGGGCGGATTTTCGGAAATGATTCCATCCACTCCCATAGCCAATAGCTCCAAGGCCGTATCCAGATCGTTAATCGTGTAGATCCACACCTTGAACCCGCGCGATTGCGCCTCGCGCACCGATTCCCGCGTTACCTGACGGTTCCAACCGACCACGTTGGCGCCCGTCGATTCAATGCGGTGGAGAAACGCCTTGTCGAGGAATCGCTCTTCGTAAGGATACCTGCTTCCGTCCTCCCGCCGTGGCGGACCCAGCGCTCCCAGGGGTACGTCCAAAGCCAATTCGCGGCAATCGGCCAGGAACTCCCAGTCGAAAGACTGGATGTGAACGTCATCCAGATACTCCATCCGGCGCAGCAGCTCGATCAAGGTCCTCGCGTCGCCTTCCTTCCGTTCGATCAGTGTTATCGCGTTTTCCTGAATAATGTTAAGGGCTTCTTCGAGTGTTGGGATCTCGGCGCCCGCGAACTGAGACGAGAACCAATTCCCCGCATCGAGCTCCTTCAGTTCCTCCAGGGACCGCTCCGCTATGTGATGGTTCTCGCCTCCCCACAGTTGACCCGCATTCGTGGTCCGGTCGAGCGTCGGATCATGAAACACCACGGGTACCCCGTCGGAGCTGTGAAAATAGTCGAGTTCCACCAAATCCGAATCAACCAGATTGGCCAGGCGGAAGGCTTCGAGCGTATTCTCCGGAGCCGCCATGCTATAGCCCCGGTGTGCGATAACGAGAGGTCGTACCATGAGCATCAGTTGTTTGAGCCGGTCGGTGATCTCCGCGACGGTTCTTCGGCTGGAAGCGGATATGTCCGTTCCCTCCGGCGCCCACCAGACCGACAATGGTCGATTCGCCAAGCCGGTGTCAGGAACATGTCGGGATCAGGCCGTAGCCCAAGTTCGGCGGTTGTTAGGAAACCGCAACGTTGGCAGCCTTACGCAGGTAGTAATCGCCGAAACCTTCGCCCTCTTTGCGATCGCGGGCGTAATCCCGGATCAGGGGACGCAGCTTCTCATAGATGTCGTCGAGCGTGATATTGGCTTCCACTTCCTTGGCGAGACGTGTGCCGTCGTGACGGGCGCCGAGGTAGAGATTGTATTTGCCGGGCGCCTTGCCGACGATGCCGATTTCGGCCAGGTAGGGGCGTGCGCAACCGTTCGGGCAACCCGTCATGCGGATGCTGATGGCGTCGTCGCGCAGGCCGGCACTCTCGACCTCTTGTTCCAAAGTTTCGAGCACCTCCGGAAGGACCCGTTCGCTTTCCGCGAGGGCCAGGCCGCAAGTCGGCAGCGCGGGACAGGACATTGCGTTGAGCCGCAGACCTGTCTGGCTCAAGGCTCCCGCCACCCCGTGTTTCTCGAGGACGGCCTCGATCTCGGGTTTCTTCGCGTCGGTCACGCCGGCGATCAACAGGTTTTGGTTGGGCGTCAGGCGGAAATCGCCCTCGTGAATACCGGCGATTTCGCGCAGCGCACTCTTCCAATTCAGACCGTCGGCGTCTTTGATGCGCCCCGAGAGGACGAAACTGTTGAAATACCACTTCCCCGCGGTGTCGCGGAACCACCCGTAGCGGTCGCCGTAATCGTCAAACGAATACGGCCGGGAGTCGGCCAGGTCCCATCCGAGGCACCGATTCACCTCGCCGATAAACCAGTCCAGCCCGCGGTCCTCGATGGTGTACTTGAGACGCGCGCGCTTGCGGTCGCTTCGATTGCCGAAATCGCGCTGGGTGGTGACCACCGCTTCGGCCACTTCGACGGCCTGGTCGGGCGTGCAGAAGCCGATCTGCTTGGCCAGCATCGGATAGGTTTCGGCCTTGCCGTGGGTCATGCCCATGCCGCCGCCTGCCACCACGTTGAAGCCGGCCAGCCTGCCGTCTTCGACGATGGCGATGAAACCGAGATCCTGAGAAAAAACATCGATGTCGTTGCTGGGCGGAATCGCCATACCGATCTTGAACTTCCGTGGCAGGTAGGTCTTGCCGTAGATCGGCTCGACCTCCTCGGATTCCTCCGCAACCTTTTCCTCGTCCAACCAGATTTCAAAATAGGCGCGGGATTTCGGCGTCAGGTGGTCGCTGATCCGGCAGGCCACTTCGTGGGCTTTTTCGTGCAGCGAGGAAGCCTGGGGCACCGGATGGCACATGACGTTCCGATTGACGTCACCGCAGGCCGAAATCGTGTCCATCCCGGCTTTGTGCAGGACCTGAATCGTCGGTTTGATATTTCCCTTGAGCATCCCGTGGAGCTGAAAGGCCTGCCGGGTGGTCAGGCGAATGGTCCCGTTGGCGTAGTCGTCGGCCAATCGGTCCACGGTGAGATACTGTTGCGGAGAAACCACGCCGCCCACCGCGCGGATCCGCATCATAAAAATGTAGGCACGCTCCATCTTCGCCTTGCGGCGCTCGGCGCGCAAATCGCGATCATCCTGCTGGTAGAGACCGTGAAACTTGGAAATTTGCGTGTCGTCGGAAGCAATGGCACCCGTGGATTCATCGGCCAGGCTCTCGAGGAGCGTGCCGCGGAGATTCCGGCTGGCGGCCTTGATCTCCTCCACTTTCGACGGTTTCTTTTCGCGTGCTGCGTTCTCGGAAGTCATAATCAGCCTCAATCTACATGCACGCCCCAGGGGTTCGCAAGTTTTTTTAGTATCTGAGGTGATTTAGTCAAGATAACGAGCCCGAATCCTTTGAGCCGCTATTCTCATCGGACGTTTCTTCTCATCGGACGTTTCGAATCACGCAACCATTTGAGAGAACGCGTGCTTGAAACTAAAGTGGCAGCGCTCCATTCCTGACTCAGCCTCTCGACCGCGGCCGCCGGCGACGCCTTGCGAAGAAATCAGAACGCCATGTCAGACCAAGAAAAGCCCAACACCGTTTCGGCCGTGGACAAACCCTACGAGTTCAACCGGGAGCCCGTCGCGAAAGGACCGGCCGTGAACTATTCTGATCGCGAGTCCAACGTATCCTCCAGAACCAGGACGCGCCAGTGGCCCCTTTACGGCCATAGCTGAATCCCGGTAATCCGAAACCAGCAATTCGGAATCCAAGATCAGGTGCTCGCCGCCGTTTCGCGGGAGGCGTCCGGAGCGAGGATGACCTCGACCCCCTTCCCGCGAATGACGTCGAGTAAGTCGGCCGGCGCGCGCTTGTCGGTCACCACACAGTCGATTTCTTCCAGTCCGCAGATGTGGGACATCGATTTGCGGCCGAACTTCGTGTGATCGAGGCAAAAGACCACCTTGCGAGCCGCCTTGATCATAGCGCGTTGAATATCGATCAAGAGCGCGTGTGTGTTGTAGATGCCCTGCTCGGTCACGCCGCTCCCGCCCATGATCGCAAGGTCGGCATCCATCTCCGAGAAGGCGCTCACGGTGAGTGGCCCCACCAGAACCCCGAGGCGCGGATACACGATGCCTCCCGAAACCACCACCTCCACCAGACTGGACGACGAAAACAAATTGGCCACCGGCAACGAATTCGTCAGGATATGGGGTTTCTTGTCACCGAGACGCCTGGCCGCATGATAAACCGTCGTGCCGGCGTCCAGGATCACGCTCTGATTCGGTTGCACCAGGTCGGCGCACACTTTGCCGATGGCCTCTTTCTCATCGACCTGCCGCGTGTCGCGCATCCGAAACACAAATTCGTCCGTCCGCGGCTGCACCACCCGCGCCCCGCCGTGGGTGCGGCGGATCGTCCCACCCTCTTCAAGGGCGGTCAGATCCCGGCGCACGGTCGAAACCGAGACATCGACATGCTGAGCCAACTCCTCCAACGAGGCGAACTCCACCTGTTGCAAGTACTCGGCCAAACGGGCCTGTCGTTCTTCGGTTTGCATGGGTCTCGTGATTGAAATCTGATAGATTTTGAGATGTATTGAAAGATTTCTATCGGTTTTTGCAATTTATTTGTTGACCCCGCCCAAAAATTAATCCCACTATTTCATCAGATTCACCGAAAACAAGCCTTATGCCAAATGCAGCGACCAATCCGCCCGATCGCGCGGTGATAGAACACTTCGTCCGGCAAGCCGTTTACCGCCATTTGGGCAGGGAGGCCCCGGCCGCCGCCGCCGCTCCCAATCCGCTTGTGGTCAACGTCAGTGCCCGGCACTGCCACCTGACGCAGGAGGGGGTAGATACGTTGTTCGGAAAAGGACACCAGCTCCAGGTGCACAAATGGTTGTATCAGGAAGGTCATTTCGCGGCCAAGGAAACCGTCACCCTGATCGGCCCGCGCAGCCGGGTCATCTCGAATCTTCGCATTCTCGGGCCCTGTCGCGACATCAACCAGGTCGAACTGGCCTACACCGACGCCATCGCTCTCGGTTTCGACGTGCCGCTCCGGCTTTCAGGCGACATCGACAACACTCCCGGCTGCATGCTGATGGGACCCGCCGGGTTTCTCGATATGCCACAGGGCGTGATCCGCGCGCAGCGCCATGTCCACATGCACCCCGACGACGCCCGCTACTACGGGGTAAAAGACAAAACCATGATGAAACTCCGGGTCGGCGGCCCCTGCGGGGTCACCTTCGAAAACCTCCTCGTGCGCATGGACGAGAAGGTGAAGCTGGAAATCCACATCGACACCGACGAGGGCAACGCCTGCAACCTGAAGCCGGACAGCCCCTGCGAACTTCTGAAATAACCGCAGCCGCCGGCGATCGACAATCGAATCAAACTCTCAACCCAACACCAAAGAAGACAACCATGAATGAAGCACTAGGAATGGTGGAAACCAAAGGCTACACCGGCAGCGTCGAAGCCAGTGACGCCATGGTCAAAGCCGCTAACGTCAGTCTCGTCAAAACCGTCCAGATCGGGGGCGGATTCATCACGGTCCTCGCCCGCGGGGACGTCGGAAGCGTCAAAGCCGCTGTCGATGCCGGCTCGTCCGCCGCCTCACGGGTCGGCGAACTGGTCAGCTCCCACGTGATCGCCCGTCCGCACGAAGACCTGCTCAAGGTCTTCATGAAATAAATTCAGCAACACTCTTTACGACCATGGCACAACAAGCATTAGGAATGATCGAAGTTCAGGGCCTCTGCGCTCTGCTCGAAGCCAGCGACGCCGCTCTCAAGGCCGCCGACGTCACCCTCGTCGGGTGGGAAAAAATCGGCAGCGGTTATGTGACCGCGTTCTTCCGCGGCGACGTCGCCGCGGTCAAGGCGGCCACCGACGCCGCCGCCTCCGCCGCCGCCCAGATCGGGAAGGTTGTCAGCGTCCAAGTGATCCCACGTCCGCATCAGGACCTGGCCGGACTCGGAAGCTGGCTCGGATAACGCATGAAGATCCTCGTCGCCAACCTCGGTTCGACGTCGCTCAAGTAC
This sequence comes from Opitutales bacterium, assembly GCA_007132315.1. Taxonomy (GTDB): domain Bacteria; phylum Verrucomicrobiota; class Verrucomicrobiia; order Opitutales; family T3Sed10-336; genus SLOW01. Next base: position 2,585 of record SLOW01000002.1, on the reverse strand, counting down.
CGCCTGTTTGATTTCTCCGGCGAAAATCCGGAACTGCTTCGACGGGGCGGGTACGAGCGGGTCACCGACTACTCCGCCGTGATCGACGATTGCCTCAAGGACTTGCGCGAAGCAGGCGCCTTGCGGAGTGACAGCGATCTCGATGCCGTGGCGTTCAAGACCATTATGGCGAAGGGGGTCAGCGGTTGCGTCCGGATCGACGAAACCGTTCTCGGCGCGATGGAGGCGTGGAGCCGGATCGCACCCGCGCACAACCCTCCCTACGTCGAAGGAATTCGCGTCTTTTCCCGAAAGATGCCCAAGACACCCCTTGTGGCGCTGTTCGAAACTGCGTTCTACCAATGGGTGCCCGAGGCTGAGGCGCGCTACGCGGTTCCGGACGACTGGTACCGCCTCGGCGTTCGCCGCTGGGGCTTTCACGGCGCCAGTCACAAGTTCATCGCCGAACGTTCGGCCGAGCTTCTCGGCCGGCCGGATGTCGCCGAACGCACGCGCACTCTTTACAGCGGAGATAAACCGGGGCCGGTGGACGGACCTACCCTGCGGGTCATCTCCTGTCACCTCGGGGGCAGTTCCTCAGTGACCGGGCTGCGCAACGGTGTGGCGATCGGCAACAGTTTCGGCACCAGCCCGCAATCCGGTTTGCCTCAAAATAACCGCAGCGGCGATCTCGACCCGTTCGCCCTGCTCCACGTGATGCGCGAAAAAAAACTCTCGGTCGAGGAAACCGAACGCGTGCTGAGCACCGAGTCGGGCCTCAAAGCCCTTTCCGGCGGCGATAACGATCTCCGCGACATCAAGACACGGGCCGACACCGGAGACGCCCCCGCGCAAACCGCGATCGATGTCCTGGTGGCTCAGATACGCCATTGGATCGGCGCCTTTTATCTCAATCTGAACGGGCTCGACGGCCTGGTTTTTACCGCCGGCATCGGCGAGAACAACCCTTGGCTGCGCCGGCGGATATGCACCGGCCTCGACGAGCTCGGCATCGTCCTCGATCCCTCCGCTAACGAAGCCAACCTCGCCGCCGAAGGCGTCGTCAGCGCCCCCGAGACCCCGGTCTCGATCATGATTATACCCACCAATGAAGAGCTCGTGGTGGCGCGCGAAGCGCACCGCCTCCTCGCCAACCCCGCCTGACCCATTTTTCCCATGGTTAAGAAAACCACCAGAAAACGAACCGCAACCCAGACTCAGAACAAAGGAAGTTCCATGGCACAGCAAGCAATAGGAATGTTGGAAACACGCGGCCTCGTCGCTCTCGTCGAAGGCGCCGACGCAATGCTCAAGGCGGCCAACGTCGAACTGGCCGGCCCGATGAAACAAGTCGGCAGCGCCCTCGTCACCGCGATCGTGGTCGGCGATGTCGCCGCGGTCAAGGCGGCCACCGACGCCGGTGTCCAGGCCGCCAAAGCGGTCGGCGGCGAAGTCGTCAGTGTCCACGTGATCGCACGTCCGCACGACGAAGTTCGCGCCGTCCTTCCGTCCAAGACCACCAAGTAAACGCCATGTTTCTGGCCAAGGTGGAAGGAGCGGTCGTCTCCACGAAAAAGGACCCGACCATGAACGGGCGCAGGCTTCTCCTGTTGCGTCCGCAACTCGTGGACGACAAGGATCCGTCGCGCTTTCGGCCGGGGCAGAACACCATCGTCGCCGTCGATATCGTCGGTGCCGGCATCGACGAAATGGTCCTCTTCTCTCAGGGAAGTTCGGCCCGTCTGGCGAACGACCTGAAGGAATGTCCGGTGGACGCGGTCATCATCGGCATCGTCGATACCGTCGATGTCTTCGGCAAGAAGATATTCAGCGCAAGCAACAGCAAGTAGGCAGAGCATGAACGAAAAATTGATCCAGGACATCGTCTCGGAAGTGTTTCAGAAGCTCGGCACCGCACCCACGGCCGAAACGCGATCCGCCCCGCCGGCGACCCCGTCCCCGGTGCGGACCGCGCGCTCGGAAACGGGTGGCCGATTCGGTATCTTCTCGGACGCCGCGTCCGCCTGCCGCTCCGCCCACGAAGCGTTTCTCCAACTGGGCGAGAAGGGACTCGAAGGACGGAGCAAGGTCATCGACATCGTCAAGACCATGGCCGATGACAACGCGGAACGTTGGGGCCGGGACGAATTGGAGGAAACCAAGATCGGCCGCCTCGATCACAAGATCGAAAAGCTCCGCATCCTGAAACTGGTACCGGGGGTCGAGTTCCTCCACCCCTACGGCATGAGCGGCGACCACGGCATCACCATGGAGGAGTACACTCCCTTCGGCGTCGTGGGTGCGGTCACGCCGGCGACCCATTCGGTCCCCACCATGAGTGGCAACATCATCAACATGGTGGCCGCCGGCAACGCCTGCGTCTTCAACCCCCATCCCAGTGCTGCCCGTTGCGCCGTCGCCGCGGCCCGGGCGTACAACGAAGCGATTCACCGCGAGCTCGGCATCGAAAACCTGATCTGCGTCGTCGAGCAACCAACGCTCGACTCCTTCGACGCCATCTGTTCCGACGAACACGTCCGCCTGCTCTGCATCACCGGCGGTCCGGCTGTGGTCAAAGCCGCCATGAAGACCGGCAAGCGCGCCAT
>SLOW01000136.1 GCA_007132315.1 Opitutales bacterium | reverse complement strand
TGCCATCGCTCCCGGCCTGTTGGAGACCGCCCTCAGCCAACCCATCCTGGGCAGTGAAATGGGACGCAAGATATCGGAAGGCATGCACCCCCTCGGGCGGGTGGGCCGCCCGGACAACATCACCTCCCTCATCGAGTGGCTCCTCTCCCCCGGGGGAGACTGGGTCACGGGGGAAATCTTTTCGCTCGACGGCGGGATGTCCGCCATCCAACCCAAGGCCAAAGCCTGAAACTCTCCCTGCCATGGCCCTGCATCAACTCCACTTCCAACAGAACCTTCCCGCCACGCTGGAAGAGGCCTGGGATTTTTTCTCCTCTCCCCGCAACTTGAAGACCATCACGCCACCGGAAATGGGTTTTGACATCACCCATGGGGGAGAAAACGAAAAAATCCATGCGGGCATGATCATCGCCTACACAGTCCGGCCCCTCGCCGGAATTCCGTTGGAGTGGGTCACCGAAATCACCCATGTCCGGGACAAGGAATTCTTCATCGACGATCAAAGGATCGGCCCTTATGCCCTCTGGAATCACAAGCACACCTTTGCGGAAACGGCCAACGGCGTTCTGATGGAAGATGTCATTCACTACCGCCTCCCCCTGGGGCTGATCGGCGACTGGATCAACGCCCTACTGGTCCGCAAAAAAATCCACCACATATTCGACTACCGCAGGGAAAAGATCGAAATCATCTTCCAGGCTGGCCCTCCCGGGCGAACCTGAACTCCGATTCCAAATGACCCACTATTTCAAAACAACCTTTCTGGTGATCGGCGCGGGGATCTCCGGCCTTCTGATCGCCCGGATACTCCATGATGTCGGACGAAGCGTTCGCGTGCTTGAAAAAGGCCGCGGCTTTGGGGGGCGAATGGCAACCCGGAGCATCGACAATGCCCGTTTCGACCACGGAGCCCAATATTTTACCGTGCGCGATCCGGAATTTCAAACATGGGTGGGCCGCTGGAAGGCCGCCGGTATAGCCCGGAAATGGTTCAACAAACTGCCAGGCGATCCCAAAGCAGATGGCCATCCCCGTTACATCGGGGCCCGGGGTATCTCGGACATCGCCAAAGGGTTGAGCGAGGGAATTCAGGTGTTTCGGGAAACTCAAGCCAAGGAACTGCGGTGGAATGACCCCGGATGGACCGTTCGAACCGATTCGGGTTCGGTTTTCCCCACGGATCAATTGATTATCACGGCTCCCGTTCCCCAGGCGCTCGAACTGCTTGACCGATGCGGGGTTCCTCTCCCCGATGAGGATATCGAAACCTTGAAGACCGTTCGGTATGAAAAAGCACTGGCGGTAATGGCGCATTTAAACGGACCGAGCGCAATTCCCTCCTTCGGAGGCATGAAAGTAAAGGAAAGCCCTTTGACATGGTTGGCCGACAACCAACGAAAAGGAATCTCCGATGTTCCCGCCGTGACACTGCACAGCGATTCCGCTTTTGCCAAAACGCATTGGGACAGCCCGGATGAGGTGCACGGAAACCTATTGATCGAAAGCGCAAAACCTTATCTGGGAGCACAAGTCACGAAATTCACCTGTCACCGATGGGGGTACGCCCGCCCCAAGCAAACCTACGGATCCCCCTTCTTTCACCACTCGCCGAGTGACCTGCTATTGGCGGGAGACGGCTTTGGGGGACCCCTGGTGGAGGGGGCCGCCCTCTCGGCAATCAAGGCGGCCGGGGTTCTACTGCACCACCATCGAAAAGAAGGGACGGATCCGATCCCCCGCCCACGACCGCGAGGGAGAAAAACCCACCCGTGAGTTCCTGGCCCGGATTTGCCCGGAACACCGCATCGTCGAGGAGGTGGTCCCGCTGGTCCGGGAACATCTCCGCCCGAGGGAGTTTTTCCATTCGGGTGCCTCTGACACCGCCATTCGCAGGCTTTCTCTCCGGGCGGGGAGGATCGACCGCTTGGTCCGGGTAGCCCAAGCCGATGCGGCGGGCCGCCCTCCCCTTCCCGAGGATTTTCCCGAAGGTCCCTGGCTTATGGAACGAGCCGAAACCCTGAAAATCCGCGATAGCCAACCCCGTCCCCTCATCCAGGGCCGCCACCTGATTCATCTGGGCCTCCGACCCGGCCCCCGCTTCAAGAAAATCCTGGAGGATTGCTACCAAGCCCAGCTGGAAGGAAAATTCAACACCACAGAGGAAGGCATCGAACATCTGAAAAAGATCCTCTCCAGAATCCAAAATTGAGAATCCCGGAACTTCTCCGAGGGAGTTTTTTCAACTGAAAGCCGCCACCATTCGCTTGCCCAAAAAAAGTGGATGCCATAACCTCCCATTCCGACGGATCTTAAGATTGAGACTCCCACCCAGAATTCCACCCAAATGAAGACACGCCCAATATCCCTTCTGTGCTGCCTGATCTTGGGCTCCACCGTCAATGCGGATTTTATTGCCGATAATTTCACTAATTCGGGAATCACAACTGAAAACCTGAACCAGAATCTGGCCAATCGGCAATCGGGCACTTGGTTCGATAGCAACGGCACCGTGAATTGGTCTGGTAGTGCTGAAGGAGCACCAGCCAGCGCCAGATTCCTCAATCGGCAAGACCAGTTGCAAACCGAATTGCAATCTCTGCTGGGGAATAGTACCAACGGGCGGATTTGGGCCTACTTGAACCAGGATTTCGGCAGTGGTTTGGCCGGTGCTCGTTACTCGATCCGCCTCGATCTCAGCCTGCAATTGTTCAGCAACAATGGAAACCCTCACACGGGCCAGGCTTTCAATCATGCAGTGTGGCGTTTGAACATCGCGGAAAGCGCGACGGGGGTGTCAGGAGCATTGGCCAATTGGCGGGTGGGAATTAGCTTGGCACCTTTCTACGATACGGGTCAGGGAGAGTGGCAGATCCGGGCATCATCCGTGATCGGTGGCAGCTTTATCAACATCACCAACATTCCCTTTACCCCGGTGCAGGTAGATGGGGAGTGGCGGACCCCATCCGAACCTGTCATGATCAATGTCAACGAACAATTGGATACCGTGACGATCTCATACGGATCGACCACCCTCCTTTCTGGAATGAGCATTGCGGCCGTTTTTGGTTCCAGCGGCCGCTACCTCGGGATGCAGGCCACGATTAACGGAGCGGGAGCTCCCTCCGAGACAATTTTAAGGCACCAAATCGACAATTTTACCGTTTCCGTTATCCCAGATCCTCCTTCCTCCCTTTACGTGGCCATAGACGGAAGCGACAGCAATTCGGGCACAGAGCAAGCCCCCTTTCGGACCCTGACAGAGGCCCGCGACCACGCCAGAGCCATCATCGCCGGAGGGTTGATCGATGACCTGAGAATCCGAATTGGTCCCGGCACCTACCTGCTCTCCGATACCTTAACCTTTGATTCTCGTGATTCCGGAACGTCCGGATACGCCGTCATCTACGATGCGGCGGATCCCGATAACCCGCCCACCCTAACGGGTGGCCAACCGATCGAGGGAACTTGGGTTCACGAGGGAGACAACATTTGGTCCATTCTGGTACCGGGAATCGCCGGGGAGGATTGGTGGTTCCGCGATCTGTTCCGGAACGACCAGCGTCAGATCCGGGCGCGTTTCCCGAACGTCACCATGACAGACGGCGTCACCATCGGCCAACCCGCTCCGGCCAATGATCCGGACTACCCTGACTTTATCCGGCCCATCACCGATGTCGATATGCTGGTGGTATCCCAACTGCTCAGCAGCGACCGAACCTCTTTCAGGGTCACTGGTCCTTCCTTCCCGGAGGTGTTCCCGGATGACAACGCCGAAATTGTGACCATTGGGCCATGGTCCAGCACCCGGGCCCTCGTTAGAGAAGCCAGCGGCGATCAAATTGATACCTACCAGCGGCCTGGAACACAGGGTATTTCCTTCTACGACCTGATGGTTGGCCGACCCCTCTATCTGGAACACGCCAAGGCTTTTCTGGAGATGGAGGGTGAATGGTTTCTGGAGAAATCGACCGGGAAACTCTATCTGGTTTCCGCAACCGATCCGAATCAAGATCCCTTCTGGGCTCCGCGACTCGAACGGCTGATTACGGTGAAGGGGACATCAAGTCAGCCAGTGGTCAATTTCCAGCTTCGAAACCTGGTCATCGAGGGTAGTTCATGGAACATTCCTGAGGGTAACTATATCGCAACCCAAGCCCATTTCTATCGAACCGTTGACTTGCAATGGCCGGTGGAACTCCCTGAAGCCATACGATTTGAACACGCACACTCACCGGTCGTTCGGGATTGTCGCATTGCCCACACTGGGGCGAGTGCTTTGGCTTTTGGACGCGGTTGCCAGGATGGGCGCATCCTTCACAACACTTTCGAGGACATTGGAGCGACCGCCATCAGCCTCGGCGACAACATCGGGAGCGAAAAACACGGAGATGACAACGGAAAGGCCATCCGCCTCAGGGTCTCGCACAACGATATCAGACGATTCGGGCAGACCCATTTCGGTGCCATCGGGGTGTGGCAAGCCTTTTGCCCCGATTCCATCATCGAATACAACAGGATCCACGAAGCTCCCTACTCAGGCATCTCCATCGGCTGGGACTGGACGGATACCAGAGACCCGGCAGCGCGGGGTCAAAGTGCGCCACAACCACATTTTTGACGTACTGAGGGTATTTGATGACGGGGCGGGAATTTATGCGGTTGGAGCACAGGGCGACGCGTACATTTATGGAAACCGAATTCATGACATCATCAATGGGAATGGTATCCAATTCGATGCCGGAACCCGAGATTTAATCGTCGAGAATAATCTGATTTTCCGGGTGGCCAAGAAGGGTGTGATGGCCAACATGGGCTACGAACGGGTTGTCCGAAACAATATTTTTGTCGATGCTGGCATCGCGATGATCACCCTGCGCCAAATCGGGCATTATCCCGGAGAGACCGTTGTCCATTTTGAAAACAATATCTATTATTTTACCACGGATTCCGCCCTCATCGGACGGGGAGGCAACCAAACCCTCTATCAGATGAACACCGTGTTCGACTGGAACCTTTACCACGCGGCCCAAGGCCAACCATGTATTGTGGATGGGGGTTCCTTCTCGAACTGGCAGGCATCCGGGCGCGACACCAACTCGATGACCAATGTCGCTCCGGTATTCGCCGACGAGGCAAACGACGACTTCACCCTCCTCAACGCGGAGGAAATCGACAACCTGATTAGCTTCGAACACTGGGATCAGTCCCTGCATGGACCCCAGAAGATGGATGCTCCGGATGCGGCGTTTGCGATCACCCGATTTTCCTCCTCGACCGATGGGGAGGGATTCGATCTCACCTGGAGGAGTATCCCCGGATTCATTTATGAGATATGGTACTCGCCGGGAACCCTGGACAACTGGCAAAAGCTGGAAGGTCACTCCATTATGTCCGATTTTTCACACACCTCCGTGACCGTGCCCAAGCCCAACGAATCACCCGCCTTCTACCGAATTCAACTCCGCGATCCTTAACCCGGATGTTGCATGAAGCGAAGGAGCGAGACTGTGCTATCAGCCTGTCTTCCACTCAGCGAGCAGCTTTTGCATAGCTTCGAGCCCCTTTGTGTTGACGACATCCTCCGGTCCAAGCCAACCCTTGCGGGCGATTTCCACCCCATAGCGAACATCCTTCAATCCATCCGTCCAGTGGGCATCCGGATTGATGACACAGAGCACCCCGGCGTCCCTGGCCCGCTTGTTAGACTCTGGGCGTTCTTGGCCGCATCGTATTCGGCATTTTCCGACAAGTCGCCGTGGGCGCGCGCTTCGGCTATATCCTGAATTGCTTTGGGGCGCTCCACATTCTTCAAGCGTTTCAACTCTTCCTGCAACCGGGCGTAGCCCGCCGGGGTCATCGGCTTGCGTTCCATAAAAACCTTTCCACATCATAAACGAAAGATCGGCCGGATAATGCACTATCCGGCCGATCTTGGATTGTAGGCCGTCACGGGGGTCCGGCGGCTCCAGAGGATCGACTGGATTCCCCCCGGTCAACGTAAAACTGTGTACGGCCACATTCCGCAAAGTCCAGAATCCCACGACTCCTCGACCGGTGTGGTCGCGGAATCCTTCCTCGGACAATGGCATTACCTCGGTGAGCGGCTCGAAGGCGGCATCGCCCTGAATATTCTCAATGCTGACGCTAATCACATCCGGATTGTCGGTATCCCATGAGTAGGTGAAGTTATAAATAATGCTTCCATCATCCGAGCTCTGAAACACCCGTTGCTGATCCGTGGCGGGACGGTAATGCCCCTCGTTGCCCATGTCTCCAAACGGTCCACTTCGGTCCAAAAACTGCGTCTCCGCGTCGTCGTCCAGAAATTTCCAACGGTTCGTGTAATCATGCCATTCCGAAGTTTCCGGGTCCTCGTGAAAATTCATGACGAATCCGCCACGCCAGGCGTCCTGAATAAAAAGAATCTCCACATCGACCGACATGGTCCAACTGTCGGTCAGCTCCGCTCCGTTATAATAGATGGTATGCCCTTGGGAGCTGCTCCCGGGACCAACGAGTCGGTTCTGAGCGTCAATCACCCAGGAACCGCCGGTAGTGCTCCAATCCGGGCCAATGTCGTCGCGTTCAAAATCATCGCTAAAGGTAAACACATCGTCGCCGTGCGCCGTAATCATTCCCAAAGTCAGCATAGCCAAGTAAGCAGAAAGTCGGCCGGCAAACCCTATTCCATTTTTTATATTTTCCGTCATAGTGTTTTCGGGGCTTGTGTGTGGATTGCGAGTAATCTTTGACGGTTTGGGACAGCAAAATCTCGCTGTTACATTCCCGAAAGCTATCCTAACTTGCTTGCAGGAGGTGGCGAGCCGGGATTACGACCATAAAATACGCAATTCTGCTCAAGCCGGCAAACCGGCGTATTACCGGCGGCTGTGCGCGGGGTTGCCGGATTGCCGGGCGCGGTGTGTGGCGATGGCGCCGGAAATGTCCAGGGCGAACTGGTGATCGCCGGGATCGATCACATGGCGCAGGCCATCGCAGAGCCGGTCCTGAGAGGGGCTGTAGGTCAACACTTCGATTTTTTCGCGCTCGGGGAGAAATCGGAACAGGCGCAGCCAGTCGGAATCGTCGGCGTGCCGGGGGTAGTCCTGCAAAACTTCGTGAACCACGTTGCCGTGCTCGCCCCGGCTTTGCTGGTGGTGGGTGATGGAGGCGGATTGATCCCCGCAGAGCACGAGGAAGAGATTTTCGTGCTTGCGAAAGGATTTATCCCACATCTCTTGCGGAGTATTGCCGCGATCGCCGTGGACTTTCTTCCATACCATGCGTCCTTGCGCTTCCATGGCGCCCTTTCGCTCGATGCCGCCAAGATACATGTGCGTCGAGATGATGGCCATGCGGTCGCCATGGGCCTCGAGAACCTCGTCGGCCCACGCGAGGACATCATCGGGCGCGTTGCACTCCAGATGCAGAACGATGAAATCGAGACCGCCTGCGGAGAACAGTTGGTAGCTGTTGGCGTTGTTTCCGGAGACTTCGGGGGCGTGGCCCGGCCGGCCTTCATAAGTGCCCCCATACCATGGCTTCTCCGCGTAGCGCTCTGCTCCGAAATATTCCTGAAAGAGAGAGGAATCACCGGTGCGGTTGACCATGTCGTGGTTACCGACGGCGATTCCGTAGGGCACCCGGCCATGGAGACGGTCCATGTTCTCGCGCGCAACACGCCATTGGTGGTGGTTGTTGCCGTCGACGATGTCGCCCATGTGACTGACGAAAACGATTCGCTGGGATTTGAGGTTATCCGCCAGCCAGATGGTCCGAGAGTCGAAAGCCGGATTGCGGGGCTCGCCCTCCTCTCCACCGCGGCCTGAACCGGGTCCATGATAACGCTGGGTGTCTGGAATGACCGCGAGGGTAAAACTCCCCTCCGGGGCGTCACTGAGTCGTGCATCGTATACCCGTTGGTCATCGAGTGCGAACCGGGCGGAGAGGTACTCTTCCGCCGAGACGGAAACAATGGAAAGGGCAACTAAAAGAGAGGATAAAGGAAACAGTTTATTATTCATAGGAATTCAATTTACGTTCCGTCCGACTGGTGTAGAGGTTGGCGATTGAATTCGGCCTTGGCAAGGCGATTTGTGTCGCCCGGATCGTCCAGGCTGCCATTGCCGTCGGCGTCGACCGAGGGTGTCAACGCCGTTTCCAGGAAAGGGTTCCAGGCACCGTCGAACGCCGACCAGACGCCGTCTTCGTAGCGGATGTTGACCCGCGATTCACTTTCCGGTCCTTCCAACTCGATCGAGAAGGTCCTTCGGCCGGGGGCGCCGGCTTCCTGGATCGCGAAATAAAACTCCAGGTCGAATTCAACCAGCGGCGCCAGTGTCTGGGTCAGGAGAGTCCCGTTGTTATCCGCGGAAAAACTGGTCTCGGACCCGTGGACATAGGCCGCCGTGTTCGACCCGTCCACCAGGCCGGGAACCGCCGTCACCAGGTGCGAAGCGCCCGGCTCCATCCAACCCGAGAAAGTGTCGGTGTTGTTCTCGGTATCCGTCCCCGGAACCTCGAACGAACCGAAGATGTAGTTCCCCGGGGCAAAGACCAAGACCTCGACCGGGATCTCCTGAACCGTCGTCAACACGCTGTCGGTCGTCACCGCGAAGTCGGTGTAATAAACTCCCTCCCCGATCAACCCGGCCGTATCGTATTCGACGGTGAAGCCTTCCGTTTCCCCGGGTGCGACGGTGGCCGGCAGCGCGGGCGCCACCGCTCCGAAACGAGTGTCGCTGGAATCGAAGTCGAGCACGCTCAGATCCGCCCCCAATCCATCGTTGCGCAACGCAAAATCCGTCGCTCCGATTTCATCGGGCCAGGCGCGGACACTCACGTTGGGCGAAGCCACCGTGGAAATGGGAAACGGCAGGGGCTCTCCCAGGCTGAAGTAAATTTCGTCGAGCCAGAACGAGGATGACCAGATCGGATCAAGGTCGCCATTTCCGGATGAATCCGAGTGGTCTCCGGTGGTGAAGGTAAAGGCCGCCGGGCGGTGCTCGCCTATAGGAGACGAATGGTAAGTCGTCAGTCCGGTCGCCGTCGCCGCCACATCGGCAGAATTCGGTTCGGACACCGAAAGGTCGTAGCTGGCCCCTTCGCTGCCGAAACCGGTTCCGGCGATGGTGACCTGGTAGACGTAGACCGTGTCTCCCGCCGCGGCGTCCAATGCGCCATTCCCGTCGGCATCGATCGATTTCTGCAGAGTTCCCAATTCCGAAACCAATTCCCATGAAGTTCCGTTAAACAAGTAGAACCCTTCACCGGTCGAGCCGTTGCCCGCCGGGAGATACGCGAGATTGACCATCGCCGACGCCGCGTGCGCATTGGTCCAGGAGCCGCCGGAACCGGGAAGGCCGGAATCGGATTGCACGATCAATTGGAACGACCGGTCTCCATAGTTACCGTCGGGAGGAGTGCCTACCGCAGTCTGGAAATTCGGGATGGCCATGAGGAAGCGAAGTTCGAAGTCGCTCGCTTCGTTCGTGCTCAACGCCTGGCCGAAGCTGTCCGGATCGCCGTCGTTTCTTCCCTTGACCCGCACCTTTTTGGCCGATTCGTCGAATCCGGGCGAAACCAGCGAACCGCCGCCGACCCAACCGGACAGGTTTTCGTCCAGAGTCGGGTTGGCGTTCAGCAGAAACGAATCTCCGGTCGTGTAGACGACCGCCGAAAGATCCTGCTCCAGGATTCGAGGTGTCGGCCCCCCCTCCTCGGCAGCGAAGTTCGATACGATCTCCAACGCCCCGGTGACCAGCGATCCACCGGTCACGGCACCGCCGACCGAGACTTCGACATCGAAGGTTTCATCCGGGACGATCGTGAACGGGGTCGCGGGCGCGTCGGTGATGGAAAAGGCTCCGTTGCCATCGTTCGCGAAATACAGATCCTCCACCACCACGTCTTCCTCGGTGATGTTGACGAACCGGACCGTCCGCGACTCAGTGTCGCTCTGGGCGTCGTGAAGAAACACGGTACCAAAGCCGAAATTCTGAAAAATCCCTTCGATCGGCTCCTCCGGTTGATAAACCCCGATCTGAGGTTGAGGTAGCGCCGTTTCCGCAAATTGATCCTCTATCGCCTGCGGACTCAATGGGCGGTCGTAAATGGCGACGTTCTGAAACGATCCGGTAAACGTGTCGAAACTCGACCGTCCGCCGACGCGGATGGGGCTCGTGGGACCTCCGACGACCGCCACCGAGTCGGGAACAAATCCGCTATTCAAGTTGGTGGATCCCATCTCTCCCCAATACCAGGCGATCCGGTCGCTCGGCAGGTTCAGGTCCCAGGATGCAGCCAGTTAATACCACGTGTCTGGCGCCAGGGTCCCCACCGCCGTGATTACCCCGAACTGAGTATCGCCCGTGGTGACCCGAAGCGTTCCGTTCGCCAAAAGATAGATCTCGAACTTCGGATTTCCCGCACCGGTGCTGCCGTCTCCGCGGTTGAACACCGAGGAATTCGCCGTGATTTCGGGTGGAGTTTGAAACGTCATCACCAAGGTGCCCTGATCGCCGGTCAAATAGGTCGTGGCAGTGCCACTGCTGACCGCCGCTCCCCCGGCCGTGCTGCTCGCCAAAGCATAAGCTCCGGTCGGATTTCCAAAGAAATCGGGACGCTGGACCGTCATGGATCCATTTCCGGCGGTCAAGGTCAGCGACGAACTTCCATCCCCATGATTGGGCTCACGGGCCGTCTGATACCAGATGGCCGGGCCGGCCCCGCCATCTGACGGCGCCCCGATGAGATCGACCAATTCTTCGAATCCGGCTGTTGCGGGCGAAGGGTTGAATACAGTCATCATCGCCAGTGCGGCGGAAACCGACACAGCAGATCGCAGGATGGTTTTCATAATTTATTCGAGATGAGAATGGGTTTATATCGGAGCTTTCGGGTTGCCAGTATGCCCAATTGGGTCAAAACACCCGCCTGTGATCTTCCGACATTCAATTAAGAAATTCCGGCATCTATTCCTTCGGCGAAACGGCGGAAAAAGACCCCTCCAAGCGCCTCGGCTCGGCGGTGGTCTCGCTGGCGGGTGCTAGCATCGAGAATGTTTCATTCACTGCCGTGGAACAATGCCGGCCACCAGGATAGGTTTCATGCATTCCGTTTTTACTTCAGATGCAGTTCCACTTTTTCCACCTTCACAGGACGGGAAGGCAGGAACGGGCCTTTGCGGTTCACGGAGATGCTGAGACTGTTGGGCCCATGTTTGAGGGACTCGACGGGAACGAAGAACTCGGTCCGTGTGAGCCTTTGCGCGTCGAGATTCCTCACGAGAGCTCCGGAGGTCACGGTTTCCGGCTGCGGCAGCGGAGAGAAGATCCGGGCGTCCTTCCACTGCGCGTCAATGAGGTCGCGCGTCAAACCGGTGCCGTTGAGTTGAACGTCCACTTCATCGCCTTCGACATGGTTGAACAGGACGAGGCGCAGTCTGGCTGCGGTTCCGGGTTTCACGGGTTCCCAAACGGGCAGGGTGAGTGTGGATGGGGTGCCGTCGTAGCGGAGGGTGATCGGGAGTGGAGCGTTGCTGTTGGATGAGCCGTAGCCATCAGTGTGCGCGTAGCCGCCGCGCCGATCAATGGCATAGTAGCGGGCTTTGTCGGCCATCGTCTCGATGCTGCCAATGGTCGTGAGGATTTCCGGAGAATAGTTCCCCACTTGGGTCAGGCCGAGCCGCTGCGCATGCTCGGCGGAACCGGCCGGATTATTGAAGATGCCAACGCCATCGGCTCCCTGATAGAGATAATTACCGAACACACCACGCAACAGATCGAGCGACTGGTCGCCGTGGTAGCCGTCGGGGCCGTGATAGCAGTCGTAACTCGGCAGCAACTTCACGTGACTTCCGGTGACAGCTTTGCGGAAGGAACCCACGTCCACGTTGATCGTGCGTGTGCCGATAATCAGCACGTCCACCAGTCCCTGCGCGGCCCAGGTCTCGATGTCGAGGCCGTCCGTGTGGCAACCCTCGACCGAATCCGGCACCCGTGCGGCAAGCAGCCAAGGACGCCCTCTTTTGGCGGCATTTTTCTGAAGCAGCGTGCGCACATCGCGGAGGAAGTCCGTGAGATGTTCGCGATTTTCCCACTGTGTGCCCGGCGGAAGATGCGGCGTGTGGCGGAGAAAATCGAGATGCACGCCATCGAAGTCGTACTGCTCGACGACTTCGCGGATCACCGAGAGACGGTAGTCGCGCAACTCCTTGACCGCATAGTTCCAATGGCCCTGCCACCACCACGAGCGGAGCAGCCACTCAGGATGCGTGGCCTTAACCGGATTGCGTTCCTTCAATTCGGCGTAGCGCCCGGGTTCGTAGCCCATCAAATCGCCGCGCTCGATCTCGTTCATCCGCAACCCCCACCAGATTTCCATGCCACGCTGGTGGCCCCGCTTGATCAGTTCGTCAAAGTAATCCAGTCCCTGTTCGCGCCATTTCATCAGCCCCGGATGCTGGATCGGGCGTAGAATCTCGCTGCGATAATGCGCAACTCCTTCATTCGAGACGTCGATGCAGATCGCATCGAGTTGGCTGCCGGGCATGTCGGCGAAATCAAAGACGTAACCCATCAAAGCCTCCATCTCCGATCCGAAGCCGCCCTTGCGCTGAATGTCGACCGCCGGATCGTATTGGAAGAAAATGCGCCGCTGACGGTCCACAGCGGCCTGATGCCCGGGTGTGAACTTGAACCCTGAGGCAGATGTCGTGTTGCCGCCGTCACTGCGGTTCATACCGTGCTGCCCGCCATGACGGTTCGTCTCGCTGGAGTCCTTGTGGCGTGCGTCTTCCTCCTTTCTTGATGTGATCATTTTGGCCGTCACGGCTTTGGTATGCCCGATACCGTACTGGTCTTCGTCGAACACCACCACGATTTCATTCCGTTCCTTCAGCAGGTCTATCTCCACCGGAATCTCCACCGAGCGATGAAAATTCGTTATTCCTTCCGAATAGGTTACATCAAAACCGTCCAGCACATTCCCGTTCAGAGTGACCACCGGGTTCTTTGTAAAGCCCTGATCGCGGGCAAGCGCAATGTGCAACCTGGCGTCCGTAAGATCGCCGCTCCTTTGCGGCAGCTCCACAACAAAGCGGCACTGACCTTCTTCATCAGGGATCAGCAAAGAATCCGTCGAGTAATCCAAATACTGCGTCAGGGAATGTTTTGAAGGAATATCCGAAAGCGAGAGTCGAATTATCGCCGTTTCCTCTCCTTGCAAATGGATCGCCCTTAAAGAGTCGAGAGGTTTGTATTCGGTATCAATCCTTAACGTGCCTTCCAGCTCTGAAGCGGTGTGATCTTCCGGGACGGGACCTTCCCACCGCATGCGCTTGATCTCAGTGGATTCCATCTGCACCTCCCTTCCGGCACTGTCACTGGCGATCTCCGGGTTGATGGTGATCTCCCGCCCCCCGTCGGGGAAGCCCAATCCATTGTGAACAAGAATATACACCTTGTCTTCATCAATAAAAGCTCGCGTTACGATATCACGGGCATCGGTAAGCTCGCTGCCTTCGATGTTCGAGCGAAGGCGCAAACCGTTTAAGTCGTTAAAGAATTTATAGAACTCACGAAATCTTGTTACCTTGCTGTCTGTATCTTCCGGGGCGTTGGGACGATTGTACACGGCTTGTCCCCTGCTTGCTCCGTAAACAAGGCACGCCTCGCCAAGGATAAACGGCACCGCAAGCTCTATTTCCGGCCTATCCATAAAGCTCATCCAAAAACGGGTGACCGTCGTCATATACAACCAAGGCTTGAACTCGTTCTCCCAGGGACCGAGTTGCGGCTCGATGCCCTGCCTGCCGAATTCGGATATTATCATCGGCTTCGGGTCTTGATCCCAGTAACCCATATGATAAGCAATAAACAAATCAAGATAGGCATCCATCCTGCCGTAGTCCCAGACAGTGCCAATGCCCGTTCGCTGAACCGAATGCAGGCTGGGATTCTCCTGCTTCATATAGAGAGGATCATCCATGAGCCGCTCATCGGTAAACGCCCAATAACCCTTGCTGTACATATGCAAATCATAAGCATCCATAGCGTCTCCGGCTACTTCGATAAACCGCCGTTCCCAACCGTTCCACCGTCTCCAATCGGCTTGCGGATAGGGCCAAGCCGTGCAGGGCCCGGCTATTTTCACATCGGGGTGTGACTCGTTCATAGCATCTGCCAGGATTACGCTATAGTCTGCAAACTCTTCGGCTCCCCATTGCCATATCGGTTCGTTCTCGGTCGTAAACCAAATTGGAATAGAACAGTCCGCTTCTTTTAAGCTGTCGTAAAACCCAACCATCAATTTTGAAAAATCTTTATAGTAATCGCTGCTCAGTATTCTTGGATCGCCGTCTTTTCGCATACCTTCGGGATAATTTGATGCAATCGCAAGGGCGTGTTTAACGCCGGGATATCTTTCAGCGGCGGTTTTGTAAATACGCCGGTATCTTTCGTTTACCTTATCATACCATTCGTTGAACTCGGTGTCTTCTATTGTGGTCTCCAAATCCCAATGATACGAGTGCTGTTTATCAAACGAATAATAAGGTCCCGTACCTCTACCGGGAATCGCACCGATTTTCTTTAGATCGTCATCAATTTCTTCACTGAATAAGCCGGGCATATGGTAGCTGCGGAAATAGACCTCTCGATCCAGGGCAGCTTTTTCAAACGAAGCGAGCTTGATGCTTTTCCTTGCGGTGATATCAACATTCAGCTGAATTGAATCATCCTCGGCAACCGCACAGCCTAAAAGACCAAGGCTCAAGGCAGACAATAAAGTGGAAACAGGAAATAAACTTATTCTTAACATATTAAAATCCTATTTTTTGTTTATATACATACAACCTCTAGATTAGTCAATCTAACATAACCGGTTTCATTATAGTTATTCATTATTTTCAACACAATCCCTGTAGCGTAAACAGGATCAAAGCAAATTGCCTGCATCCCTCTTTTGTGATAGGAAAAGTTTTTGCGTGAGTGGCTGATGGAGCACGATTTTCAGGGACTGGAGGGACAATCACTCCCAAACCTTCCTGACACCTTTCGCTGGAGCATATACCAGCGTTATGCTGAGATTTATAACACGTTGACAGGCTAACAGTTTGAGCCCCGGATTATAAAAAACTTTGATGAAGAGCTCGATTCAATTTTTAAACAGTATCTGGGTAAGAAGCTATAGATCCTTTTTGACCGCAATAAACGCGGTGTGGTAGTGAACCACAATTCTTCCGCCATTCTGTTGAAGCCAATAGTTATTTAAAAGTTTTAACTGTTTTGGCGTCAGTTTTTTTCCTGTAAAACTGGTTGATGTACCGGTATTTTTCATGTGCCGGAAAAAAGTGAATAGGTTTTCAAACTGTTCGCTGGATTGATCTTCATAAAAATCTACTTTTACCGGCCCTGTCGATAGATTTATCACAAGCTGTTCTACATCCGGCAACGGATTAACGGTAAATGGCAACCCCAGTTCAAGGCAGTACTTCTTCCATTGCGGATAGGACTCACTACCGGGAAATGACATCAGCATGAAACCACCCGGCTTCAATGAATTTGCCATTTTTAACAGAGCCATCGATGGGTTTTTGAGCCATTGAGCTACAAAATTCCCCGTAATCATCGAGTAGTGATCTTCAGGCCAATCATAATCTTCAATATCGATAATTTCAAAAGCAATATGTGATCCCGAGATGGTTGGCTTCAGGGATTTGCCTTTGTTGGGCTATTGGAAAATTTCCCGGACTTCGGCCCAGAGCTCTCGGAATGCCTGTGTTGCGGGGGAGCGTCGGTCGAAC
>SLOW01000250.1 GCA_007132315.1 Opitutales bacterium | reverse complement strand
GGCGATCAACAAGTGGGGCATCTTGGTGAGGTCGGCGATCAGCGGCTTGCCGCTGACGTCCTTGCCCAGCGCGATCGGAATTTCCGCGCGCGAGCCCGCCCAGTCCTCCGATTCGATGATTTCGCGAATGCGCACCGGTTTGGCGTGTCGGTTGGGGACCTCGATACCCACACATCCCTTGCCCGGCACGGGAGCCATGATCCGGACTGCGGCCGCTTTGAGGGCGAGGGCGATGTTCTTGTCGAGGTTGACGATCCGTTCGACCCGGACGCCGGCCGCGGGAAACACTTCGTAGCGCGTGATCACCGGGCCGGTGTGGACTTCGCCCATGGTGACCTCGACGCCGAACTCTTTCAGCGTGCGCACCAGGTTCTCCGCCGTCTCCACGTGGTCCTCGTCCGTCTCGGCTTCCTCGTCCTCATCCACCTGATCGAGCAGTTCGAGCTCGGGGAAGCGGTAGTCGCCCTTCTTCTTGGGCAGAGGCGGCGCCGCCGCCTTGCGTGTGGCGACGCCGGTGACGATTTTCAAAGGTTTGCCCTCGGAGGCGTCCTCCGCCGAACGCGATGGGGCCGGACTTGCTCCGGCGGCCGGGGCGGGACTCGGTTCCGCCGGCGCCGGTCCGCCCGCCTTGCCGTTCCGGCTGCTCGATGACTGGACGTCGCGCAGGCTCGGTTTCTTTCGCCTCGCGGGCGGCGGGTAACTTTTCGGGTCGGGTTCGGTTTCGGCGAACTCGGCGTTCAGTCGGTTGCGGGCCTTGGCGCGCGCGGCTTCCTCCCGCGCTTTTTTGCGTTCCTCGCGGCGTTGCGCCCGCCGTTCCTTGCGCCCGCGCCGCCACTCGGCGAATCTGTGCAGAAATCCGTCCGTGGATTTCGGCAGATCCCGGGTGGTCAGCAGCAGGAGCGCGAACAGAAAAGCGACGCCGAGAATCAGGGCCGATCCAAAGACGCCGATATTGTACTTGAGGAGTTGGTCGTAGAGAAGCGTGCCGGCGAGGCCGCCCGGTCCCTGCGTGTGGACGCCCTCAGTGGTGAAGAAGCTTTCCTGCATGGCCAACAGCCCGGAGCCGGTCAATCCGCAGACAAACAGGGCGATGATTTTGTCGTACTTAACCCGATACGTGCGGCTGAACAGCATCAGGGACAACCAAAGGCAAAGCACGGGTGCGAGCCAGGCCGCGCCGCCGAGGAGGTAGAACGCGAAAAAAGCCGTCTTGGCGCCAAATCGCCCAACCAGATTCTCGGCCGAGGGATCAGTCGTGTTGATGACGTCCTGGTCCGGATGAAAGTCGTAGAGCGCGACCAGCACCAGGATCCCGAGCACGAGGAAGGCGCTCCCCAGCAGCGGACGGCAACGAGCTTTGGTTGGCTGGTTGAACGTGGGGGATGGCGATGAGGACGCCTCCGGCGCTGTTTTCCTGTTTCCCATCAATCCGTCACTCTAACCGATGCTCGCCGTGATTTGAAAGCTTGAATGTAATTTGACCCGGCTCTCCGGAGCAAATTAACCTTTTTTTCATGACAGCACCCATTCGATTTGAGCCTTTGTACCAGGAGCGTGTTTGGGGCGGGCGCTCCCTGGCGGACAAGCTGGGCCGATCCCTGCCCCCCGACCGCCCGATCGGGGAGAGCTGGGAGGTGGTGGACCGTCCCGAAGCGCAATCGGTGGCGGCCGGAGGCCAATTTTCCGGAATGACGCTGCGCGAGATCCTCCTCGCCGATTCCGCGTCGATCATGGGGCCGGGGTACGAGCCGGAGCGCCCGTTTCCCATCCTCGTCAAATGGCTGGACTGTCGCGAACGCCTGAGCCTGCAAGTGCATCCGCCGCCGCCGGTCGCTCCGGAGCTCGGCGGGGAGCCGAAGACCGAAAACTGGTACATCGCCGACGCCGAACCCGGTTCCGGTCTGCTGGCCGGGCTTCGCCCCGGGGTGACCCGGGAGGCGTTCGAGCGGGCGTTGAAGGAGGAGACGCTGGAATCCTGCGTCCACCGGTTCGAGGTCGGGCGCGGCGACTCCCTGTTTGTTCCCAGCGGCCGGATACACGCGATCGACGGCGGCAACCTGATTCTGGAGGTCCAGCAGAATTCGGACACAACCTACCGGGTTTACGATTGGGGACGGGTCGGGCTCGACGGCGAAAAACGGCAGCTTCACATCAAGGAGTCCCTGGCCTGCATCGATTTCGAGGACGTGTCCCCCGAGCCGCTCCGCGCCTCCCGGGAGGACGCCGTGCTCGCGGAATGCGCCGAGTTTCGGCTCCGCAAGGTGCGCTTCGGGGCCGGTTGCCCGGACCTGCGGATCGGGCCGGGCGCGGGTCCGTCGCTTCTGCACGTGGTGGAGGGAGACGTTCGGCTCCGCGGCGAAGATTCCGTTTTCCGCCGCGGCGACAACGCGCTGCTGCCGGCAAGCGGCGAGTTCGCCTTCGGCGCCAACGGCGAGGCCGTGGTGCTGGTGACCGATCGATTCGCCGATTGACGTGGTCCGAACCGGCTTCGTCAAGCGCCTCCCTTAGCGCGGAGCGGGGATGGCGCCCGTGGATTGTGTGTGCTGTTTTTTGGGAAAATCGTGCTTTACAGCACGCCGCGAGCGCTTCACGATTTCCTCTTTTCGGGATAAGACACACGACACACTATGGGTAATCTGAAGAAGAAACGCCGTTTGAAGATTTCCAAACACAAGCGCCGCAAGCGTTCCAAGGCAAACCGCCACAAGAAGCGCACGTGGTAATCGGCTCCGAGCCGGGCTTGTGAGGATATTCGCGGGCGTATCCGAGTCTTTTCCCCGATTCTTGAACCGTGTCCTTCCTTGGGACGCGGGATTTCGCGCGGCCGGCAGCCTGTCGTCCGCACCCCAGCCCGGCTCTGGGGCCTGTCCGGCACGCAGGCTATGGGGCCGTGCTTTTGGCTCCCGCGCCGACCCGCTCGATGGTGAATCCCCACGCTTCCAGCAGGGCGATGACACTATCCGGCCCGATCAGGTGGCCGAGGCCGACTGCGACGAAGGCGTTGCCCCGTTCCAGGTAAGGTAGCGCCCGTTCGGCCATGAGGCGGTTCCGGTCTTCGAACAGCGCCTCGCGAAACGGCTCCGGCAGGTCGTCCTGATATTCCCGCATCAGCGCGAGTACGGCTTCCTCATCTCCGCTCGCGTAGGTTTCGACCAGGCGCCGGAACGAGGGGTACCCCGCTTCGGACTCTTCCAGTGCTTCCTCGATCAACTGGTTCAGGGTGGCTTCGTCCAGGGTTTCGAAGACCGCCATTTGTTCTTCGACGCTTTCGAGGGCCACCACACGGGCTCCCGCTGCCGCCGCCTGACGGTACAGTTGTACGTCCATGATCCGGGTCGGGTCCTCGCCCGGCGGTTGTGCCAGGAAGAACGGAATCATCTCAAAAGCCACAGTGTGCAGCAGGAACTCCGGGATACCCGCCTTGCGGGCGGCTTCGATCACTCGGTCGTGCCATGCTTCGGGAACCCGGTCCCGCCACGATGTCCCCTCGAAACGGAACGCGGCCGCCACCATGCGTCCGAGATTGAGCAGGGAGAACTCCAGTTCCGGAAGAAACACCTCCGATCCAGCCAGCGCTTCCGTGACTTCCGGTGGCAAGTCGCTCACGTCGGGGTGCGACGAGTGAATCGTGCCCATCAGGTAACTCGTCCGTCCGTCCTTGTGTGCCTCCCACAGGAACGGATCGCTGGCGTGCAACGCCGGGCCGGCCAACAGTGTGAGAAGAAGCAGGGAAACGGATCGAAAAAGCCAAAGCTTCCGAGTGGGAATACGATACATCATCTCCAATATACGAAGAGGTGGCCTTTGTGCACCACACGACTGGGCTATTTCTAAAAAAAATGTAAACGAAAAAATTGTAAACTTGCTGCTGTCTTGCATTTATGAATTGAACGCCGTTCTTCGACTCGTGTATCAACTCGGGTCTCAAGATGGCGGTTTCCAAACACAGCGCATACTTTGTCGAGCATTCCGATGCCGGTTTTTTCGTGGCCCGGGCCAGTGGATACACACAGCCCCTCGCGGTCGAGGAGGTGCGTGAAGCCCCGGCCGACGATCCGGATGCGATCACTACGCTGCTCGAGCGAATGGGCAGGACGGCAGGAGCTGCGGGCTACACGCGCGCCCGGTGCGGGGTTTATCCCCGCGGCCGCCTTCTGGGCAAACTTGAGCTGGACGAACCGCGAAAGGCCAAAGATCCCCGCTACCTGGAGGAGCGTATCAAAGCCGATTTCAATATCGACGCTGCCTCCTGGCATCTGGCCGTTCTCAATCCGCGCACCGGAGCCGTCGCGGACGTGGGCAGTCTGATGGAGAAGGAGTTCTTCGTCTGCGGGGCGCCGGTCGAAACGTTTTCCCAGGCTCAGAAACAGATGCTCGAGTACGGCGTCTATCCCGACCGGCTCGAACTCGGCAGCGTCGCCAGTATCGGAGCCCTGGTCGATTACCATCGATTCGCGAAAATCGAAGCACCGTCGCTTATCCTCGAGATCGGGATGGAGGAAACCCGCGTTGTCATTATCCACCAGGGAGCCGTGGACGCTGTCCGGGTGATCCGCAGTGGCTTGAGTTCCATGATCTCGGTCGTGCAACGCGACCTCGGGCTGAAGGACGAAGCCGCCGCCAAACGTCTGTTCTACTCGGACTCTTTTGACTTTAAGGAAATGGGCCCTCGGCTGGTGGACAAACTGCTGCGCGAACTGCAATCCACCGTGGGTTATTACGAAGTCAGCACGGGCTTGTCCATTGGACGGATCCTCTGCACCAAAGCTCCCGAGCAGCTTGCGTGGCTCAACAAGACTTTCGCCAAATCCCTCAACGTCGATCCCCTTGTTATCAATTTCACCGATTGGCTCGAACGCAACGGGATCAACCTGAAGACCGACTTGAACGGCGACGGCGTGCCGGCGCACTGGCTCGGCCTTTTCGGGCTCATGATCGATTCCCAACCGACCGCAGATGAAGCGCAATAAGAAAGACAACAAGCAGGGTCCCCACTGGCACCCGGATTTCAGGGATCCCGGCGCGCTGCCCGACGTCAAAGTCGTGCGGACGTCCTTCTTCTTCAACGTATGCGGAATCGTCGTCTTGTGTGCGCTGCTGATCGTGTTCTTCTACCGGGAATACGACTCCCGCAGTGTCTCCGAGCAAATCGAGTCGATGGAGGGACGCCTGGCCGACCGCCGGGAGCAAAACCAGCGGGCCATCGATCTCAATCGGGAGTTTCTCGCCGAGGCGGGAAAAATCGACGACCTGGCCGCGTTCCTCGAAACGCCCGCCGCCGCCACGGAATTTCTCGCCGAGCTTGCGCGCGCGCTGCCGGATCGCATTCTGCTCTCCAGAATTCAGTACTGGGGGCGGACATCCCCGCCCGAGGTGGTGCTTGCCGGCCGTGTGCTCGGTGCGAGCGGGGATGCGACGGATGTTGTCTCCGCTTATGAAAATTCGTTCGCGGACGTGGCCTATTTTGCCGAACGGGTATCCGGTGTGAATGTGCGGTCCGTCACGCGCAATCCGGAAACCGATATGCTCTTATTCGAATTCGTCCTGTCACTGGGATCCAATGACACGGAGGAGTCCTGACCATGAGTGCCGAAACAGTGATCTCGACCTTCAAACAATATCCAACACTTATTCTGTGCGGCGTGCTGTCGGTCGTCGTTCTTGTTGCCATCGTCGTCCGCGGCGGCGGCATCTCGGACGCTCGCGAACGCCTGGATGAACTCACCCGCGAGGGTCAGCGGATGGACCAAAACATTTCGCACTCCGTCGATCTGGAGCGTCACGTGGCCGAGTTGCGCGGGATGATGGGTGACGTTTCCGCGAGGCTGGTGCGGTCGTCGGAACTGGCGCGCAACCTGCAGTACTTTTATCGTTTTGAATCGGAAACCGGCGTCAGTATCACCTCGCTGGATCAGCGGGGGCGTGTCGAGGCGGGGGATGACGATGAGGATGACGACGGCGCCTACGTCCCCGTTCGTTACGAACTGGCGATTGAAGGCGGGTTCCCCGATATCCTGGAATTTGTTTACCGTATCGAAAACGGAAGACACTTCGCGCGTTTTAACCAGTTCGAAATCGTTCGTGGTCAGCGAACCGACTCGATGGTGATGCGCATGGCCATGAACCTTGAATTGCTGGGACGCCCATGAAACGAGAACTGATCATACTTGCTCTTCTGGCGGCGGGCGGCTTTCTCGCCACCGCGAACGCACAGGTGCGGGCTCCCGAGGATCGCCTGGCGGTTCTAGAGACCGCCCGTACCACGCTGGAGCCCGAGGTGCGGCCGTTTGGAGAGCTTGTGAACGACATCGTACAACACCCGTTCCATCCCAGGATGGACAGCCCGGTCGAAGGGCCGGCGGTCCGCACGACGCTGGCGGAAATCGCCGGCGGTATCAGGATTGATGGATCGATTCAAATGGGCGGGGTGCGCTACCTTCTGGTGCACGGGAGACGCGTCGGCCCCGGTGAGTATTTGCCTGTCGAATACGAAGGACGAACCTACCAGTTGCGCGTGGAGGAGATAAGGGCCTCCTCGGTGACGTTGCGATTAAATGACGAGGAAATTGAGAGGAATCTTTAACCGGAGATGATTATGAAAACGACGACCCCTTTGAGTTTGGTGCTGTGTATCTATTTTGGCGCCATGGTGACTTTACCAACCTTCGGCCAGGAGCCGAATGGGGAGCGCCCTGCTTCCCTTGATGAGCTTCGAGCCGAAGTGGCCGGGGCGCCGGCCGACGCCAGTCGATTCGATTCAGTGACTGTGGCTGTATTCCAGGCACCGGAGCGATGGGAGGAAATCCTTGTTGAGCTGCTAACCGACTTCCCGGAATCGGCTCGAGCCGTCGTCCGCAGTGTGGTGGAGGGAACGCCGGAGGCCGATGTTACGGAAGACGTGGTGTACACGGCCGTGCGTACCGACCCCGATGCGATGGAGGCGATTGTGGAGGGTGCTCTCGACGCCGCGCCCGGCCACGGAGAGGCCATCGCGGCGGCGGCCACCGCCGCTCTGCGGGACCTCGCCAGGGAGGAAGGCGATGAGTCCGGAGACATTGTCGGGGAGGAACGTGTCGAGGCCGATGCGCCCGCCGGGATGACCGAAGACGAGGATCTCGTGCCTCCGACGGAAACGGAGGAATCCGATTTGGATCCGTTAACGGTTGATACCGATGACGGCGCGGCCGGAGATCCGGTTGACGAGATCGCCGCCGATGCGGTGTCGATCGAAGACGGGGAAACGGAAGAGCCCGCCGACGAGATCGCCGCCGATGCGGTGACGGTTGAAGACGAGGAGATGGAAACG
This sequence comes from Opitutales bacterium, assembly GCA_007132315.1. Lineage (GTDB taxonomy): Bacteria > Verrucomicrobiota > Verrucomicrobiia > Opitutales > T3Sed10-336 > SLOW01. Next base: position 8,526 of record SLOW01000250.1, on the reverse strand, counting down.
ATCTCGGTCGATTTTCCCGACACCGAAATCCGCACGATCCTGAGAAGTGTGGCCGATCTCTATGAGTTGAATCTGGTTGTTCCCGAGGAATTGAGCGGGCGTGCGAGCGTGCGTTTGCGGGATGTCACCTGGATGCAGGTCTTTGATATCGTTCTCTCGCCCGTCGGGTACACCTACCGGGATGACGCCGGAATTATTCGTATCGTGCGGGATGATGTGGTCAGGGAGGATGTTCCGGACGACCGCGTCATCGCTCACGACGACGGAACCATGACCGTCAATTTCGAGAACGTGCCGATTGCCGACATCGTCGCCCTGGTCGCGACGGAAGCGGATTTGAACGTCGTCATTCCCCAGGATTTTATGACGGTCGGTTCCGAAGCCACGGCAACGGTGCGTCTGCGTAATGTCCGTTGGGAGCAGGTCTTCGATGTGTCCCTTTCTCAGATCGGTTACGGCTACCTGGATCGCGACGATATCATCCGGATCGAGACGATCGAACGCATCGAATCCGTCCCGCCCGCCACCCGCGTGGTGCAGGTCAAATATCCGTCGGCGACCATTATCGCCGAATTCGTCCGGGAACTCTCCGGGGTGCAGCGGGTTCAGGTGGATACTGGCACCAATGTGCTGATCGTGACCGCCGAGGAGGGCAAGATGCGCGAGATCGAGCGGTTGGTCGAGCGGCTCGACCAACCCACCGAGCAGGTCATGATCGAGGCGATGTTTATCGAGGTCTCCGATTCGGACGCGAAGGACCTTGGTGTCAACTGGGAGTCGTTGTCCGGGTACAATCTCGGAGCGACGGACATGTTGCACGACTTCAACCGCTCGCGTGACAGCGACCGGGTGTCCGGCTCATCGCGGGAACAGAGTCAAACGATCACGGAAGGGCCGGGAGGCGTTACCGCGACCAGCACCGACTCCCGGCAGCGCTTCAGCGAAGTTCTCCGCGCGAGTGGAACCGGACGGCAGACCCAGGCGCTGTTTACGGCCGGCGAGTTCAATGTCGTGTTGAGTGCGTTGCAACAGCGTACCGACGCCCGCCTGGTATCCAATCCGACGGTGGTTACCATGAACGCCGAAGAAGCTCGTATCGAGGTGGTCGATCACCTGTACCGGGAAGGCGCAGCCAATGTGCTCGGGACCGGTCAGCCGGGCGACCCGACACGGACGACGTTTGATGAACCCATCAAGCTCGAGTACCTGCCGGGAATCACTCTTGCGGTGACGCCCACCATCAGCGGCGGCGACTTGATCAATCTGAAGGCCCGGCCGGAGATTAACAACATTGTCGGACAGCAGGTGCTCGGTGACGGTCCATTCGCCCAGACCATTCCGACCGTGCGCCAGCGTTTCGTTGAAACCAATGTCGTTGTCAAGAGCGGTCAGACCCTCGCCATGAGCGGGTTGGCCGACGAGGATTCGTCCACCACGGAAACCAAGGTGCCGCTGCTTGGCGATATGCCGGTTGTGGGACGTTTTTTCCGCAGCGATTCCCGCGATCAGGACAAGAAGAACCAGATCATCTTTATCACCGCCACCATCACTGATCCCAACCGGCACAACTACACCGATTTCGTGGACGAGCACGAGATCATGCAGATGGGCCTGAGTCACCGGGATATTCAGGGGTCGCAGTATCAGCGCAGCGACGACGAGGAGCGCTATCTGCGCGAGTTGGCCGCGCACCGGGCTGAAGCCCGCCAGGAGGAGATTCGCCGGATGCTGGCGGAATTTGATGAGGGGGAAGACGAGGTGGAACGGGAAAGCCGGACCACACGGACCGGTCCCCGCCAACGACGGTAAAGGAGCCACACCATGAAATTCATTTTTAAGCTCACAATACTGGTACTGCTTCCGAGCCTCGCGTTCCCGGCGTGGGAAACCCGCGCCGACGACGCTGGAGCGGGGGAGGAGGAGCTCGCCCGTTTCACATCGGTGACCGAGGCCGTGGCGGCGAATCCGGAATCGGCTCCGGACATTGTCACGTCCCTGTGTTCCAGTTTTCCGCAGTCGGCGGCCGGGATTGTTCTCAGCGCTCTCGACGGCATGCCGGAGGTGACCGAGGACGCCTTGGTCGCTGTCATCGAAGCCGCCGTTCAGGCCGCCCCGGAGCAAGAGGACGTGATTCGTTCGGCGGTGGCACGCTCTCTGGAGAGTGAGGACGTCGCCCAAAAAGGCGAAACGATCGACGCCGCCGTGGCCCGGTGGTTGGAGAATGGCGTGCGGGGCGACGAGGAAGCCGCTGTGCTCGAACCGGCAGAGGTGTCCGCCTCCGGCGAGGAGCCGGTTGACGAAGCCGTTGGCGATGTCCCGGACGAGGTAAGGGAGGCGGAGATCACGGTCGGAGACGACGCGGCGAGATCCGAAGACGTGGAAGAAATGGTTGAAGAGAAAACGGTGGCGGAGCCCGAGGTGGCGGCAACGGAGGAAACGTCCGAGGAATCCGTCGATGAAGCCGGTGAACGGGAATTGCCCGAGCGGTTGGAGCGGGAGAAAGCGTTGATGCTCTCGCTCATGGCGACGTTTCCCGACCGCGTGTCCGCGACCGTGCGCCGTTCGGTGAGCCGGGTGGCGGATGAGGAAGCATTCTGGTCCGCGGAACTGGTGAAGGCGGCCCTGGCGGAAGATCCGGAACGCGAAGAAGAGGTTTTGAGTGAATCCCTGGCGGCGGCGCCCCGGCATGAAGACGCGATCCTGCGGGCCGCGGGCCGCGAGGTTGATGAGGAGGAGATAACCGAGGTCTCGGCGGATGAGGAAACGGGCGATGTGCCGGTCGAAGAGGAATCAGAAGAACCGGTGGAAGAGCTCGCTGATGACGACCGCGAGGATTTGATTCCGGAACGCCTGGAACGGGAACTCGCCATGCTCGAATCGCTGCTTGGGATGTTTCCGGAACGCGCGGTCCCGACCGTGCGTCGATCGGTCGGCCGGGTGTCCGACGAAGAGGCGTTCTGGACGCTGGCGATTGTGGAAACGGCCGTCGCCCGTGTTCCGGACCGGCGCGCGAGTGTGGCGGAGGCGGCCGTCGAGGCGGCCCCGCACCATGAGGAAACGATCCTCGGGCTGCTCGATGAACTGGGCGAGCACGAGCCGGAGGAAATGGTTGCACCGGAAACGGACGAAGACATGGCCGCTGAACCGTTCCGGCTGGCCCGCGCCAATGAGGTGCCGGAGCTGGATGGCGATCATTACAGCGTTCGCCTGGAACTGCCGGTGTCCGAGCCGTCCCGCGTTCGCGTGGCCGTCCACAGCCTCGAGCTCCGGATACAGCCCGAACGCCACTTTGATCCGCTGAAAGGCCGTTTCCTGGACCGTGACATGGCCATCGTTACCGGCGACGGTATCGTCGGACTGGTGTTCAAGATCAACCCGCAAGATGCCGCCCAGCTCGAAAGCCTGTCCGGCGTTCTCGAGCGCTTCACCAGAAAAGTGACGGGAGCGACGGCTTTTGTCTCCGCGCGGCGCGCCGACGACGAGCACGGGTTGCTGCTTACGGAGATTCGCGAGGAAATCGCTCCGGTTTATTTCTACCCGGGCAAGAAGGACGTTCCGGCGGAGTTCGCGGGTGATTTTCGCGACGAAACCTACGGCTTCGTAATCGGCGGATCGGTTTCGCTGACTCCGGATACCGTCCCCGCAGTACGACATTTGATTGAGAACCTTTCCCGTTACATGGAGGAGCGCGACGAGCGGATGCGCGCCCGCGAACGCCAGCGTGACGAATTTTACGAATTTACCCGAAAAACGGCCGAAGACGAAGCCGACGAAGACAAGGAAGAATCATGAAGACGACGAACACTCCAACGGGCCTGTCCCGCCGCTTTCTCAACCTGCGCAGCCTCCTGATGGCCGCCCTGACTCTCGGCGGAGGCCTCGCCCACGCGCAGTCGAACAACCATCCGGCTGGGATCGATGTGGTGATTGATTCGCCGGATCACGGTGACCATCAATCATTTGACGGGGGTAGCGGTTCACTCGTTGACATCGAGGCCAGGATCGTCGGGCCCGTGCCGTTCGAACCGGATTCGGCGTACATTCTGATCAACCAAAGCCGGTTCGAGGTCGATGTAATCAATCTTGATAATACGTACGGCTTTCTTTGGGATCCCCCTGCGCCCGGCCGCTACGAGATCGTAGCGGAAATCGAGGCCGACGGCCACATCATCACGTCCACGCCGGTCGAGTACCTCATTACCGGTGTCGACCTGCAACTGACCACACCGCTTCCGGGGAGTCATATTCCGGCAGGCTCTACCGTGGTTTTGCAAAGTAATGTATATTCGCCGGCAGGTTTGCCGGTTCGGCATGTAACGTATTATGCTGATGGCGAGGAAATCTCGGAGGAGCCGGTCGAACACTATCCCTATACCTTTTTCTGGCCGGTGCCCGAGGATGCGAACGGGTCGTTGGAGTTACGTGCCGAGGTTGAGTTTTCCGATGGCACTAATGACCAGGATACGAAAATAGTAACGATCGTTCCCCCTACCGGCGAAAGCCCTGAAGTCGAAATCGTCGAACCGACCGACGGCGATACGGTTTCCGTTCCGGAAACGGGAGGATCCGTCACTATCAAAGCGAATGCCAACGCCAATGGCGGTGGTTCGCTCGAAGACATCGAATTTTTTGTCAACGGTCGTTCCGTCGGCAAGGTGCAGGGGTTGCCGACGGAGGTGTCCTGGGAGCCGCGGTTCACGGGCACGTACACGCTGCACGCCCTGGCCCGTGACGATAAGGGCAATACGACCTTGTCGGATCCGGCCGAGGTGACGATCAGCGGCGACCTGCCCCCGGCGCCCCCGCCCGGGGTGGATTTCTCGGCCACGGTCAGCGGCTGGCGCGGCGAGATCAGTCCGTCCGGCGGTCCGGACAGCGAGGTCTTCGCCTTTACCGTCAATGTCGAAAGCAGCGGGGCGCCCTATCCCTCGACATCCAGTCAGAACAACGCCTCGGTGTATTTGATTCCGGCTGTCGGCAGCCAACAGGACGAAAACGAGCGTTACCTGGTGGGCCGCTTCGATTTTTCCGTCCCGGCGGGTACGCCGGATGCATCGACAACCGCGTCGAACCCGTTCAGCACACGCATCAATGCGGCACTGAACGCGGAGGCTGTTTTCGGTTCCGGACTGACGCCGAGCGAACGGGAAGACAACCGTCCGCCTCCGGGGGACTATTTCCTGGAAGTGCGCGTGGACGGCGGTTCCGAACCGCTGGGTGCCGTGTTTGTCTCCGACGAGCCCGGAGTGGAGGTGACCGCTCTCCCGAACCTGGCTTTCCAGCAGGGCGGACCGGATGAAGAGCGGGGTCTGGAGTACCGCGGCGGCAGCTACCGGCCGGGCGAGTACATCGAGGACCTGGCCATTTCCTTCAAGAATATCGGCAACCACGCCATCCCCGACGATTACTTCATCGAAATTCGCTTGTCCTCTGATACCGTGTACGGTAACGAGGACGACTTCCTCCTGACCCGGATCCGTGGTGTCGAACTCGATGTGGACGGGCCGGAGGGAGCGAGCGGCCGGACCACGATCGCGCTGCCGGAAGTGAAGATCCCCGGGAACTTTCCGGCCGGGTCCTATTTCCTCGCGGTCAAACTCGACTCGATGGACCAGCAGGAGGAGCTGAGCACAGCGAATAACATTTTTGTGGATACGGAGACGGCCAAGATCACCATCGAGCCGGAGGATTTTCCGTTCACGCACCGCATGAGCGAGAGCGCCTTTGGCGAAGAGGCCGACGGGTTGAGCGATTATCCGGCGGTCAGCGCCGACGGCCGATACGTGGCGTTTCATTCCAATGCGTCGAACCTCGTCGATGGAGACACGAACGGGGCGACCGATGTCTTCGTTCGCGATACCGTGAGCGGGGATATTGTCCGTGTGAGCGTCGATTCCGCCGGCGAAGAGGCCGACGGACCCAGCGTCAGTCCGGCGATCAGCGCCGACGGCCGGTATGTGGTATTTGTTTCGGATGCCACGAATCTCGTCGATCGTGTGCTGAACGGCCGGAGCGCTGTGTATTGGCATGACCGTGATGCCAACAATACGGGCGTATTCGACGAGGCAGGTGGCGTGGCGACGCGCCTGGTCAGTGTCAGCACACTCGACGTCCAGGCCAACCGCGGCGCCTTTCAGCCGGCGATCAGTGGCGACGGCCGCTTTGTGGGCTTTGAATCGCGCGCCACGAATTTGGCCGACGTTGTGACCCACGGCTACAGTCAGGTGTTCGTCCACGACACACATTCCGGCACGACCGTACTGGCCAGCCGGAACGACGCAGGAGAGGCGGCCGAAGGTGACAGCTTTTCACCCTCGCTCAGCGCCTACGGACGCCACGTCGCTTTTTCGTCCAACGCCGCGAATCTGACGGCGGGCGCCGACAACGGAGAATTCGATATTTACGTGCACGATCGCGATGCCAACCGTTCGGGCGTGTGGGATGAGCAAGGGGGAATCGCCACGGTGCGCGTGAGTGCCGACTACGACGGAGCGGGCGACGAAATTCCGGCCAACGCCGGCAGCTTTTCGCCGTCGATCAGCGACGACGGGCGTTTTGTCGCGTTCTCCTCGCCTGCCACCAACCTGCCGATCGGCGGCGATCCCGGTATTGCCAACGGCGTCAGTGATATTTACGTGCACGACCGCGACGCCAACGAGACGGGCCTATTCGATGAACCCGGTGCCGGAGCGCGTGCCACCGCGGGAGTCAGCGTTCCGGATAGCGATGCAATTTCCGGAGACACCCTTCCAAATTACCCGCCGGACGAGACTGGGACCGATCCGCGGACACTCGGCAGCCTGGAGCCGTCGATCAGCGGCGACGGCCGGTATGTGGCTTTCCGATCGACGGCCGACAATCTGGTGGACGGGGACAATAACAATTCTTCGGATGTATTCGTCCACGACTGGCTGACCGGCGAAACCGTTCTTGTCAGTGTCAATCGCTTCGGCGAACAGACCGGGCAGAATTTCGTTAACGAGGACGGTGCCAATTCAAGCCGCGCTGCCTCGATCAGTGGCGACGGAAGGTTTATAGCGTTCGCCGCCGAGGCCAACAATCTCGTGCACGGCGCGACCAACCTGATTTTCGTTTCGGAGAACAACAAGCGCGATGTGTATGTTCACGACCGTCGCACGGAGGGAACGCTGGCCGATCTTGAGATCGCAGCGATCGGTTATCCCGCCGGGATTCATCCCGAGGGCTCCCAGGTGCAAGTGGAGATCGATCTGCGGAACGCGGGTGTCGCCGAGTTGCCCGAGGGCATGCCGGTTGAGATCCGGTGGTTCCTGTCGCCGGAACGCGTTTCCGGTGACGGTGACGACATCGTGCTCGGGACCTCCGCCGGAGAGTTTGTGCTGGAGGACGGTTTGCTGCCCGGCGAGGAGGCCACCTTGTCCGGGTTTGTCACGGTCCCGAACGGCGTTCCGCTGGGCCGCTTCTACCTGGCGGCCCAAGTGGGGCGGGATCTAGGTGCCGACCGCGACACCGTTGTCGCGGAAATGAATTACCGGAACAACGAGCGCTTCTCCGCCAACCGCGACTTTTCCACCAACGACTTGCCCGATTTCACGTTTGCCGGCGAGCAACCTCTGGTATTCGAAGCGGGCACCTACGCTCCGGGGAGTGTCCTTTCCGTCGAGGTTGCCGTGGCCAACGAAGGCGCTCCGAATTTCGCGGACGTCGCCATTGAATTCCTTCTGTCTCCCGACGGCGATCCCGCCCACCCGGACAGCGTCCCGTTCGCGGAAACCTTGATTGCTTCCGGCATCGGATCGTCATCCAAGACCGTGAGCGGCGACCTTGTGTTTCCGGAGGCTGCGGAATCCGGAGAAGACTACCACCTGGTGGCCTGGATCAACCCGGATGAGGATCCGGTGGAGAGCGATTTCGCTAACAACGTCATCAGCCGGCCGGGTATCCGAATCCTTGATGCGCCGGATCTGACGTTGACCGGGCTGGAGTACGATTCCCACGTCACTTATGCTCCGGAGGATTCGGTCGAGATAACGGTTTCAGGCGACAATCTCAACGAGGTCGCGCCGGACCGGAACTTCCAGGTGGAGGTTGTCCTGGTTGACCAGAGTGGCGAGGAGTTCCGGCAGCCGGATTCCGCCCAGTCGGTTTCCCCCGGGGATATCCCGTTTGAGCTGACGTTCGATATCGGCCTGAGCGGCCTGCCGCTCGGCGACTACCGTGTCCGGGCGGTGGTGGATCCCGACAATGTGATCGAGGAAACCGACACCACCAACAACACCATCGAATCGGCTGCGGCGAATTTACGAGTATTCTCGCCGGAACCGATCGTCAGTCTGGTGTCTCCGCAGCACGGGATGACCGTAACGTCGTCGTCGTCCGTTCTGATGACCGCGGTCGTGGACAGTAACCGCTCGATTGAGCGGGTCGAGTTCCGGGTGAATGGAAGTATCTGGAATGTTGCGACGAGTCCGCCTTACACGATGGTGTACAATCCTGATACACTCGGAAGCAAAACGCTCACTGCTGTCGCCGTTGATTCGAGCAACG
>SLOW01000266.1 GCA_007132315.1 Opitutales bacterium | reverse complement strand
TGTGGTCCCTGTGGATACAAAGGAAGTATTGGTCCTGATCCATGATATAACCAGAGAGGAGGAGGCAAGGATCCACCGCGAAAGAAGCGAGAAGATGGAGGGTCTGACGATTCTGGCCGGAGGCGTCGCCCACGACTTCAACAATTTACTCACCGGGATTCTCGGCAACGCGGATTTGGCGATGAGGAAATTGGAGGAGAGCTCACCGGTATGGGGGAACCTTAGGGAAATAGAGAAGTCTTCTCTGGAAGCTGCCGAGTTGTGCAGGAAGATGCTGGCATACGCGGGCCAGAAAAGTATGGAGCTTCATGAGGTGGATGTGAACGACGTCATCGGGCGCCTTCATCATTTGCTTAGGAGAGTTGTCACGGCGGACATTGCACTGAAGGTGGAACCTCGCCTGTCCGTGCCTCGTGTGAATGCCGAGGCCTCGCAGATCGAGCAGGTGGCAATCAGCCTTGTCTTAAACGCCGTTGAAGCGATCGGCGATGAAAAGGGCGAGATTCGGATAAGCACCGGAGTTTCACGGATCGGCAAGAAAGCGTTGAGGACGTTTGCCTTTCCCTCGGAGTTGCCTGTGGGGAATGCGGTCTTCCTTGAAATTTCGGATAACGGTGCGGGAATGACCCGCGAAACCCTCGGTCGGGCTTTTCACCCGTTTTTCTCGACAAAGGCTACCGGAAGGGGGTTGGGCCTCTCGGCGGTGCAGGGAATTGTGAGTTCGTTCAAAGGGGGGTGCGCCATAACGAGCGCACCCGGCATAGGAACGACGGTGCGGATCTATCTTCCTCCTATTTCGAGTTCCCGGAAAGCGGTCGCGAAAGAAGAAGTGGTTCCCTTGAAGCAAAAAAAATATAGCGGACTTATCCTCGTTGTGGACGACGAGCCCGGTCTTTGCCAGACCGCGAAAATGATACTGGAACTGCTTGGGTTCTCCGTCATCACGGCGGGCGGCGGGAGTGATGGAGTTGAAAAATACCGGCGGAGACGTGGCGAGATCGCGGCCGTTCTGCTGGATATGACGATGCCCGATATGACGGGTGTTGAAGCGTTGGCGGAAATACGCAAGATCGATTCGGGTGCGACAGTCTTATTGATGAGCGGTTACCCGCAGGCAGCCGTATTGGGCGAAATGGGCAATGGAGAGCCGGACGGTTTCTTGTTGAAACCGTTCAGTGTTGAAGGTTTGGAGAAAAGCTTGCAGGCCGTATTGTCGTTGAAGTAGGTCGGGACTCGCGCTGCGGTGCGGATTTCATACCCGCTCGAACAGTCGATCAAGGATCATGCGCGAGGCGGCCTGCCGGTGAACAAGGCGACTTTTCGGGCTCATACCGCTTTGGCGGCAGCGGCGATCCACCGCGTAAAGACGCCCTATGTGGCGCAGGATTAGATCGACGAACCGGGGCGATTCCTCACGCGACTCGAAAAACTTGCGCCGAACATGTGCCCGGCAGCGTGCCAGGAGGATCTCGGTACGGCTATTCCATAGGCATCGTAGTCGTCGCAATGAAGCGTGCCGCGTCAATCCCCCGGCAGTTCCTGTAAAACTTTTTCCCAACTTTTCGTTGACAGCAGGCAAAGACTGTGGCGGCATCACTTCTGTTTCATAGAAGAAGCGATCACTAACCCCATATTCGATATACCCTTTTCGACTGGACGAACTTCCTCTATGTCGAACTGTCATTGAACGGGGTTTACCCTAAAACCCAATCAACGATAAAACTTCGCATGAATACCCAATCCAGTGCCCCTTTCCGTGGACCGAAAGCCGGAATACGCCCGCTTTGCGCGACTCTTCTCATAACAGCTTTCGCTTGCGTCCACCTAAGTGTTGCGGCGTCTCCGCCGTTTCTCCGGAACCTCGAAGTGGAGGGAAACCTGACGGTGATCGACGGCCGGGAATCATTGGACGGAGTGGTTTTTTATGGGGCTTTCGGCGGGCTCTCCGCGATTCCGGAAACCGGTCCGGGAACACGGTTCATGTGGTATCCGAGGAAGGCAGCGTTGCGTGCGGGGCAGGTTGACGGTACGGAGTGGAATGAAGCCGAAATAGGTGAGTTCTCAGTGGCCATGGGATTGAATCCGATCGCTTCCGGCCGAAGCGCCATCGCGCTTGGCGAGGATTCGCGGGCGCTGGGCGACGGGAGCGCGGCCATCGGTGATGGCACTTCGGCGTTGGGAACCGGTGCGTTCGCAGTGGGAGTGGATTCGCATGCGGACGGGGACGGCGTCTTCGTGGCAGGGATGGACGAATACGTCGTCGGTCCCGCTTCGGTGTCTCTGGGAAGCGGGAACACGATTCTCGGGAACGGCGGAAACGTTTCCGCCGGCTCGAAGAATGTGATCCATGGCAGCGACCGGTCGTTCGCTCTCGGCCATGCGAATATCATCGATTCCGCTGCGGATGCGATGGCGTTCGGGAGAGAGAATTTCATTTCCGGTGTTGCGGGTATGGCGTTTGGCCGGAATCTGGAGAATTCTGTTTTTTCTTCACTCGTCGTGGGAAGTTACAATGAACCATTGGAGGGCGGCGTGGATGACTGGATTTGTTCGGATCCGCTTTTTGTTATCGGTAACGGGAGTTCCGGGCAATACCGTTCGAATGCTCTTGTCGTCCGCAAGAGCGGCGACACCGAGGTGTATGGAACACTTGAAGTGGCTGAGGATGTCATTATTTCCGGTGACCTGTCGGTTGAGGGCACGTTTCTCAGCGATACGTATCTGCCCGATGACCTCAACGTGATCGGAAACATCAAGGCGGCGGGCGGGGTGGCCTCCCAGGGAGAGCTAAAGGCGAAGGAAGGAATCATGTCCGAACGGTTCGGTAGCGGTGAGATCGTGACGGCCTTTGCGGGCGGCAACAGGTCGGACGAGGCCGGGAGCGGGGTTCGCATCGCCTTGTCGAGTTCCCTCAACGACGGCGGAGACGCGGAAGAGGGGGCGACGGTTGACGCGGTTCTGCAATCCGGAGGATCACACGACCTGATCCTTTCGAGTGCTTCGAAAGAGGGGTTGAACGAGATTGTGCGGTTGGGGGGATCCGACCGGAGCGCGGTGATTGACGGCGATACGTATATCAATGGAGACCTCGCCATCGACGGCGAGGTCACGATTGCGCGCGTGCCGCCTCAGGGCGGCATCATGATGGGTGAGTTCGGTTCGGCGGAATAGACCTTTTCCTGACAAGACACACCCCCGGGAGATTTTTGTATGCTTATGCGCGCCTTGTGCCTCTTTGTATTCCTGTGCTCCGTCCCCATTCAAATACCGGCGCATGTACCGGCCTGGTGGACTGATCCCGAAACCCGAATTATCGAGGACCTCGATGAACCCATCGAGGTCTCGGAAAACCACGCCCCGGTCAATCTCGGCCAGTTGAAACATGTCGCGCTGCAAGCGCAGGCGCATCTGGAGGAGCGCCTTACCGCCGGGGCCGGCTTCTCCATCGGTGACTTGTGGCCGGATATTCCTGCCGAGGAAAATTATGCGCCGGTTAATGTGGGTCAGCTTAAAGCCGTCGCCAACCCCTTTTACGATCGGTTGATTGAAGCAGGTTACGATACCCGGAAAAACCTGATCGACCGCGGCTACCCCGCCGATTGGTCCTTCGATCTCCCGTGGCCGCCGGACACGCCTCCGCGGCAAAACTACGGTCCGGCGAATATCGGTCAGTTAAAGCTGGTCTTCAGTTTCGATCTCACCGATTTCGATGACGAAGGTGAACCGGAGAATCCGCTGCCGGAATGGTGGCAACTGGCGTATTTCGGAACGACGGGCGTGGATCCGAACGCCGATTTCGACAACGACGGGCAATCGAATTTCCAGGAGTTCCTGGCGGGCACCGACCCGACAAGACCGGACCATCCGGATGTCGCGCTGCAACTGTTCAAATCCAACCCCTGAAGATTATGAATCGATTCAAAAAGATATTACTGACCGGACTGGTTTTATCCCCGTTCTCCTGGTCGATGCTCGCGGAGCATGGAGATCACGGTGGCAAGGAGCGCGATTGGTCCAATTGGGAAACGGCCCTGCCCGTCTCGCCGAACGTGGAGCGGTCCTTGCCCGGCATCGGGAACCGGCTCGCCGTGGCGGAGGAGCGAGGGGTGGTGCGCGCGGTGGCGTTTCAGCGCGATACCGTGGCGTTGGCGCCGTTTCGCGTGGTACCGGCGGAAATGCTCCCGCTTGGCGAGCCCGGCGATCGCGAACGACGAAGCGTCCCGGTTGAAACACGGCCGCGAGCCGGTGGGGCCGTTCTCGAAGGAGCATCGGTTGCGCCGTCTTTTCCGCCGGATCCCCCTCCGGCGGCCTCGCGACGATAACCCGGATTCGCTTTTACCCTTAAGCCTCAAACTTCAGACCCCATGTTCAAACCCCTTCTCGTCATCATTGTTTGTGTTTGCGTTCATTCCA
>SLOW01000067.1 GCA_007132315.1 Opitutales bacterium | reverse complement strand
GTTGCTCATCAGATTGTAATCCACCCACAGACCGCCCATCGTATAGTGCAGGGCGGGAAAAATACGCATCGGCGTCTCGTAGGCATTCTCCCCGGTGATGCGTTCGTACATCTCGAACAAATTTCCGTAACGCTCCTGAATGGTCGTCAGGCCGAGGCGGTTGATCGAATCGGAAAAATCCAGGTAAACACCCTGCCCTCCGGGTCCCACCCCGCGGCCCTCGTCGCAGACTTCCTTAGCGCTGCGCGAGGAAATATCGCGGGGCGCCAGGTTGCCGTAGCTCGGATATTTGCGCTCGAGGTAATAGTCCCGCTCGTCCTCGGGAATCTCCTGCGGCGGCCGGTTGTCACCCTTCTTCTTGGGCACCCAGACCCGGCCGTCGTTGCGCAATGATTCCGACATCAACGTCAATTTTGACTGGTACTCTCCGGAAACCGGAATGCAGGTCGGGTGGATCTGTGTGTAACAGGGATTGGCGAAGCAGGCTCCGCGTTTGTAGGCGCGAAACGCGGCGGTCACGTTGCAGCCGCGGGCGTTGGTGGAAAGGTCGTAAACATTGGCGTAACCGCCGGTACCCAGCGCCACCGCGTCGGCGGCGTGCGAGGATATTTCTCCGGTCACCATGTCCCGCACCACAATCCCTTTGGCGTGACCGTCCACGACCACCAGGTCCAGCATCTCGGTGCGCGGATACATCATCACGGTACCGGCCTGGATCTGGCGGCACAGCGCCGAGTATGCGCCCAACAGCAGCTGCTGACCGGTCTGCCCCCGGGCGTAGAAGGTGCGCGACACCTGGGCGCCGCCGAACGAACGGTTGGCCAAGTGGCCGCCGTATTCGCGGGCGAAGGGCACGCCCTGCGCCACGCATTGATCGATAATCTCGGCGCTTACTTCCGCCAGGCGATACACGTTCGCCTCGCGGGCGCGGAAGTCACCACCCTTGATCGTGTCGTAAAAGAGGCGATACACACTGTCGCCGTCGTTCTGGTAATTCTTCGCCGCGTTGATCCCGCCCTGGGCCGCGATACTGTGAGCCCGTCGCGGGCTGTCCTGATAGCAAAAGCACTTGACGTTGTACCCCATCTCGCCCAGGGAAGCGGCCGCCGCCGCGCCGGCCAGTCCCGAACCCACCACGATGATCTCGTACTTCCGCTTGTTGGCCGGGTTGACCAGTTTGATCTCGGAATGGTACCGGGTCCATTTCTCCGCCAGGGGCCCGGATGGTATTTTAGAATCTAGATTCATGGAAAATCGCGCTAAAATGCTGTTTTGTCATGCTGCTCCCTCGTCCGGCATCATATCGGAACGGATGCCGGCATTCGCTAGGCGACCCACCCGGCCAGGACGGCGACCGGTATGGTGGCGTTGCCGAGAAAATAGAGCACGGCCAGTCCGATGGAAATTTTGTCGAGGGGCACGGCAATGCGAGCGTTGCGAAGGCCGATCGACTGAAACATGCTGGCGAAGCCGTGCCTGAGGTGCCAACTCAGCAGCCCCACGCCAACCAGGTAAAACAGGGAAATCCAGACGCTTTGAAAGCCTTTCACCATCATGGCATGGACGTCGTGAACTTCCGTTCCGTCTTCGAGGGTGGTGTACATGTCGCGGTAATCCGTGTCCACCACCTGCACGGTGTAGTGAGCCAGGTGAAAAATCAGGAAAGCCAATACGATGAAACCGCTGATCCGCATCGTGCGCGACGCGTAGGTCGCCTGAATCGTATCGTCCTGGCGATAGATTTCGGGACGTGCCCGTTTGTTCTCGATCGTCAACGCGATCGCCGCCCAGATGTGGGCCACAACCGTTAACAGCAGGATCAGACGCACCGCCCACAACCCTGCCCCCATGTTCTGCAAGAAATGCGCGTAGGCGTTGATAACGTCCGGATGTGCGAAAATTTGCAGATTGCCGATCAAATGGCCGATCACGAAGAGCAGGAGAATGACCCCGGTAACGGCCATGATGTACTTTTTTCCCAGCGAAGAACGAAACAATCGAGCGAAATGTTGCATGGAGACTGTCAGGATGAAACGGATCGCGGTTCAGTCGCAATACCTTTTACAAAAATCCGGCCTGCCGGACGACGGCATTACCGTAGTATTCAGGTGAAGGCTCGCAAAACAATCCTGTTGAAGCCGCCTTGATATTAGCTCGGGTAATGGCAAACCGCAATCGACACCGGGAAACCACACTTTCTCCGTCATTACCGGCGAAACCGGTCCAGCAGATCGCGCCCCCGCTCCTCGGCTTCGTCGCGGATTCGATCTTCCGCATCGTCTCCGATCTGTTCGCGGATCTGCTCCCGGGCGCGCTCCTCCAACTCGCGCCGCGCCGCGCCGGTAATCGCGTTGGCAAGCTCGCGATCATCGAAGGTGATCCGGGGGTTGTCCATCGCTCCGCGAATACCGATGGGCAACGTCAGTTCGTCAACTTGCGTTTCACCTACGCCGGGAACGCGCAACGTCGTTCCCTTCAGCGTCACCCGGACCGGCAAGTCGCTGTCGATCCGGCTCAGACGGCCCGCCATCTGAAAGTCCAACGTGCCGCCCGAAATCGGTGGCTCGCCCGAAAACTCGAGCTGCCGGCCGATCAACTCTGAAGGAAGGTCCAGATAAACGAGCTCCATCGTATTGCCCGCCGCCTGACCGGCGGCCCCTCCCAGGGCGAGGTCGAACGCGAATCGGCCGCTGCCCGAGCGCAGATTCAGCCGCGGCGGATCCTCCACCAGGCGCGGGTGAGTGGAGATATTGCGCCCGGAAACATCGAGCGTATCGTCTTCCAAGTGCCGCGAACGCACTCCTTCGGCCGACAATTCGCGGATCAGCAGACGCGGGCTCTCCTCAATCAGGTGTCGCGCCACCACCTGGTCGTAACCGCGCTCCCGGATTTCCCGGGCGATCCGCTCCCGTCGCGTTTCCCGTTCCGGTATTTCCTCGTCCGGGACATCGGGCGGCAGCTCGACTTCCTCGTCGTCCGGACCTGTCAGCACATCAAACCACTTGCGCGCCTGGGCCAGGCGGTCTTTCCAGCGTTCCGCGTCCCGCAGGTAATCCTGAATCGTCTTTTCATCCTCCGTCGTCTCCGGATCGGGGCTCGGTCGCGGTTTCGGCTCGGTCAGCACGCCCGGACGCTCCCGCGGCTCGCCGTTCCGGCCCTCGGAGATCGTCAACCGGTCGATGGTCCATCGCTTGCGGAGGAGGTCCCTTGTGTTGATGTCGGCCTCAAGTCGGGTCGCACGAAACAGGTCCGCACTGAGATCGTTCGGATCGGCCATCGCGAGTCCCGCGAGCGTCAGCCGTCCCTCCGCCGGGCGCAACTGACCGGACTCCAGGTCCACCGTCGCTCCGTTCGCCCGCTCGAGTTTACTGCGCACCGCCTGGGTGACAATCTCATCCGCGAAGAACAGATTCACCACATACGCAAGAATTCCCGCGAGAACGACACACACCACGCCGAGGAGACGGACGGGATTGCCGACTTTCCCCTTCTTTAACGTATCCTCGTAGGTGTCTTTCTTACCCGGCCCCAGGAAAATCCAGGACACAGTCTTGACCCACCTCTTTCCAGCCCACTTCCGGTAGCGCTCCGAATCCTTCTCAGCGACCGCCATCTTGCGCCAGTAAGTTCGCAGCCCTTTCATCACGAGCAATCCGAACACCAATCCGAACAACAACCCCACCACGAGCCCGCCGGTCACGACATAATACTCGAAACCGAAGAATGCCAGAACGGGAGCGTTGACCAGACTGCGAAAAACCCCTTCGGTCGGACCTTCGAGCAGAAAGCGCCCGACCGCGAAACTCACAGGGGTCAGCAACAGGGAGACCCCTTTCGCCAGGAGAGTGACCAGGCCCGCGAAAAACAAATTCGCATTCAGGACGATGAGGAGAACGAGCAGGGCCACAATCATACCCCATGCCTGGCTGAATCCCGGCATGAAGCCTAGCAACGCCCCGAGAATCGAAGCCGAAATCAACTGGAAGGGATTCGCTTTCCCTCGAAGGATCTTGCCCAATTTGCGGAGTTTGAATATGAACATGGTGCCTTCCGTTTATGACGTGATTGTCGTCGGATGGAAAGAAAATAACCGGCGGATCTGCAGGGAACCGACGCGACCGGCTGAGGCCTTGATCCGAGGCGGTCCGGCGGCGATGGCAGAACCATGATCACAGTCCATTCTAACGGTAAACGCGGAACGTGCCGCAAAGCGCTCGCGTTTCTCAGGGAGCGTAACGGAAAACCGATCAAGCCCCGTTCGTTCTCGAAGAGGGCGTCGGATTGGTCGAATTCCGCGAAAATGAATAGGGGCAGCTTACCAAATGAGCAATCCACTCGCGTAAGTGAGCCCGGCCCCAACCGAGCAGAAAACAATTTTGTCGCCATCGTTCAGAATGCCTTCCTCGGCTGCCCAACCCAG
>SLOW01000348.1 GCA_007132315.1 Opitutales bacterium | reverse complement strand
GCAATAATTCCGTGTACCAGAGTGACTTTTCAATTTGGTGCCGGTTGTCAATCAAGTCTCTGACCTTTTGATATTTCGGTCGGGTCTCTATTTCGACCGGTTCACGATAATTTTCAGGAGGAATCAGGAATCGATTGCGATTCCTGATGAAGTTCGCAGCCATTTTCCCGAGCCGTTTTCCGAAAGGAAACCGCTTCGTTACTGCGATGGCTTTTTCCTCGAGGAGTTTGGTGTTGGGCCTCTTGTGTCCGATGTTGTGACGAATTTTCGAAGGATCGATCCACAGAATCATCCGTTTGCCCAATTTTCTTTCAACATATCTGCTGGTGAGTGCCATCGGAGGGAGTGTTCGCGCTCGGATTCGATTGTTGTCGGTCCACGATGAGAATTGCCTGGCGACGGTTGTTTTTTTCCCGGGATCAAGCCTTGGGGTTTTTTCGGAGGGAGTAAACGTTTTTTCCGTGCTTGTTGAGCCAAAACGGATTCGGTTAGAAGGAATCGAACCCGAAATCTTCGATCCGTCCCCTAAGGGGGAGGCCGGGGGTTCGGGCCGGGCATGAGCCTGCGAAGGGCTGCGGGCGTTGACAGTTTCGACTTGCAACGGATAATTTGCGGCGAAACCATTTTTCAATTTTGAGCGAGTGTGCTTGCGGGAGTTGAATCAAATTATGGGTAAACGCCGAAAGATTTTCAGTGAGGCGAGATTTTGCAAACGAATCTGCCACCTTTCCCGAAATCGATTCTTTTTTATCAGTTATCCGAAATCCGGGCGGACCTGGGTGCGTTTTCTTGTTAACGATTATCGATGCAGGCTTGCGGGAAGGACCTTTAAACACGTATTCAAGGTAGAACGGAAAAAGCGATTGTCGCATCATATCGAGTGGACGCACCTGGGGGGGTCCATGAGGGTTCCGCTTTATGCGATGGAACCCCGTAACGTACCGCTGTTGCAAAGAACACCCTGCGTTTTTCTGCTTCGCAACTTCTATGCCGTCCTTGCTTCGGCTTACTTCGAGGCGGCCTATCGAGGACGTCTTGTGGAGCCGGATCCGGAGAAATTTCTGACGGGGGTGCGACATGGTGTGATGCACCTGATTACGTATTTCAATTCGTGGATCGAACTGGCCGAGCACCTGCCGTCCGTTACGTACTTTTCGTACGAGGCTTTGAAGAGCAATACCCGTGAAGAATTGGAGAAATTGGTCCGGGTTCTGAACCTTCCGGTTCGAAGCGATCTCCTGGACCAGACGGTACAGGCGGGCGGTTTTGAAAACATGAAAAAGCTGGCCGCCAGCGAGGCCTACCAGGGCACGGTGTTGTCGCCGACGGATCCCGGAGATCCGCGATCGGCAAAAGTACGCTCGGGAAAGGCCTCGAGCTACCGCGACGTTTTCTCGAAGGCGCAACTCGAATTCGTTGCCGAAATGATTGATCGATTCTTTATCGGCAGGGACGATTCACGGTTTACATCCTGTATTCAGCTTGATGGTGGTTCGGCAAAGGAAGGGCATGTCCTCCCGAATCAGCCCGGGGAACGGTGACGTGGGGGACGTTTTTGGGATGGCGTTACCAACGTTTGGTGTCGTAACTTGTTGCCGCGATTCGACTTCGGGTGGGCGTAACGGTTCAGGATGGTAGCGGTCGGGTTGGAGCACAGGATCCCGCGCACCTGAAGGAGCGGCTTTACACCGTGATCGTTGTGCATAACTCCCGCGGCGGTCAGGCGCGTGTTGGGTATCGTCCCGGCGTGCCGGGGCCCCTGCGGGGAGGGAAATTCACGCGATGGTTTCAGTCGGCACTGTCGCGGGGCGTTTCGGATCGTGTTCCCGAGTCGCTTCCGGTGACGGCGCCGTCCTGTTCCCAGTACCGCCAGTCGCGCCTGGGTGTGCGCCAGGTTTCACCGTATTTGAACGCCAGGTAGCCTTCAGCGTCATGGGGCAGGGGGATTTCGACTCCGGAGATCGACTCGGTTTTCAACGTTTCGAAAAACGCCGCCGGAGCCTCGGTATTCACCCATTGTTTCTCTTTTGCTTTCGTTCGATTGCCCGCGATTTCGAGTCCTATGAAGCCCTGAAGGAGTCGTTGCAGCAGGCGGGAACGCTCGAGAGCGGAGGATTTTACCAGGCTGCGCGCGCCCAGGCGTCCGATATAGGCGATCCGGCTGCCCAGCGAGGCCAGTATCCTGGCACCCTTTCCGGGGTGGTGTATGGATTCTTCCGCGGGGATCGAAAGGGGCTTCACCGCCCGGTTTCCCCGGCGGTCGTAGATAGCGATCTGTACCGGCAGCGGCGCGGGCTTGCTTTTTTTCGTTCCGATTGCGATATCCGACGGCCGAAATTTTACCCGGAATTCCCTTGGGGATCGGAGCAGGGCGGCGAGTATTCTCCATTCTTTTCCCGCCAGGTCGTCTCGCCACACGCCGAGGTCGATATCCGGATCCCAGGGGATCCATTTTCCGTCGCGAACCAGTCCGAGCAGGCTGCCCTGGTCCATCCAGAGGCGAACGCCGGCGTTGTCGAAAGCCTGGACTATGTCGGCCAGTCTTGTGCGGTCGGGTTCGTCGATTGTCGCGCCGGCGGGGATCGACATGCCGCTTGCAGGCTGCTTTTTCATCCCAAGTACGTGAATTATCGGGGAGTTATCCGGCCCGCAAGGAGATTTTCCCGGCCGCTGCCGGTTGGCACCAGACCGCAGCTGCGTCGGTCACTCAAGTGGGGTTTTCAAATCACTTATAACCCTCGCGAAAAGAACATTTTAGATGTTTTACCCTTCAGATGACCGTTGTTCCACGCTGATTGAGGTGTGGAAGGCGTGATCAGACGTTGCCGGCTGACATGGAGGACATTATGCTCTCTCAGTTTCGAACGGAGGAAATATCGTTGAGAGCCCGTGCGATTATGGATTCCAAGTCGGGAGTGGAAAGCTCCTCAGGGAAATTGTCCGCTCGACCGGGCTGGTTCATTTCCGGGACGAGTGACCCGAGCCCGCCTGTGTCAAGTGCGGCAAATTCCGGGCTGGCTTGATTGACCAGTGTGCAGAGGGCTTTCCGGACGTCTTGAGGAATGGAGGGAAGCAGAGTCGCATTCACGCGATTGGAGGAGTTTCCAAGACAATCCGCCAGTTGTGGGACGACGAAAGCGGATGCTGCTCCGTGCGGAATACGGTGATGGGCGGTCAGGGGATAGGAGATCGCGTGCGAAAGCGAGGTCCGGCTCTGGCTGATTGCAAGTCCTGAAAGGAGACTGAATCTGGACAGGAGCTCTCGGATTCCAGGTGACCGGAGACCTTGTTCGATTTCGGGGAGAATAGCAAGCAGCCCTGAAAACGAAGCTCGGGCGAACAGTTCTGAAATCGGAGTGCGCCGGCGATTTGCAAGCGAGTCGAACGCTTGGGCGAAGGCGTCCAGAGCGGTGGCCGCGGTTTCGGCGAGAGGGAGTGAATAGGTCAATTCAGGGTCAACCAGGGCCGCGGCGGGAAAGAGTCGAGGAGAGTCTATACTGTATTTCCTTTTCTCTTCGAGATCCCACAGGGTGGCAAACGGAGTGACCTCGCTGCCGGTTCCGGACGTTGTGGGTATTGCCACCACCGGTGTGATCGGATCGTGGTGGAGAGATGTTGGCGTTTTCAGGATCTCCTTTAGGTTTTTCTCATTTCCTTTCAAGCCCAGGGCGAAGGCGATGGCTTTTGCGGTATCGATGACGGACCCTCCTCCGGCGGCGACAATCGCATCCGGTTTCCAGGGTTCCAGTTGGATCAAGAGTTTCCGGATGTCTTCGATTTGAGGATTGGGCGTAGTTGAATCGACAACACGTATTTTCCTGTCAGGCAACATCCCGGTGATTCGCTCCGTTAACCCGCGCCGGGTGTGCCCGGGCGACGTGAGGAGCAGGATTTCTCCCCGGATTGTGACGGTTTCCGGCAGTTTTTGAAGAATGCCGGCGCCAAAAAAAATCTTAACGGGGTTGGCGAATGCCCAGGTGGAATTTGGCGCCTGTTGAGTCATGTGTTGCCGAATGTGCGTGGTAGTGTCTCGAATCTATCGCAGACGCAGAAAGTCCATGAGTGCATGCTTGTTCTCCTGCGGTGTAGTTGTGGGGCGACCGAGGTCCTTGCGTGCGCCCTTGGCTACGGAGATTTCGATGAAGGCGGGTCCCTCGACGATTCCGGCGAGTGCGGGACCGATTTCCCGATATGGCTTCAGTAGAATGGAACTGCGGTAACCGCAATCCTGTGCCACCCGGTGGAGGTGAGTGACTGACGCGGCGGTGGGTTGGCCTCCAACCGAGTCGTGCGCGCAATTGTTGAGGCAAACGTGGATAAGGTTATTTGGTTGCGTTTGGCCGATGATCGCCATGCCTCCCATGTGCATGAGAAGTGAGCCGTCTCCGTCCAGCACGAGGACTCGACGATCCGGCCGGGCGAGCGCGATTCCCAGAGCGATTTGAGAGGCGTGTCCCATGCTGCCGACGGTTAAAAAATCCGCTGCATGCCCTGCGTTCCGTCGTTCTCGCACTTCAAATACCTCCCGCGAGCACATGCCGGTGGTGGAGACAATGACGTCGCTCGGTCCGGTGGCATCGAGAACGGCCTCGACCACCTTTTCGCGGAATGGCGCTTCAGGCCAGTGAGAGGGGGAGTCGGAGGTATTCCATTCCGCGAAAGCACCTTTCCGGACCAGGATCGCAAAGGGGGATTCGTTGTCTTCGAAGTGCCGCCGCGCGGTTTCAATGGCCGCGAAAGCTTCCTCCTGCGAGCCGCCGATCACGGTGTGGGGAATGTCCATTGTTTCGAGGATTCGCGGAGTAATGTCTCCCATGACCTGATGTTGAGGCTCGTCCTTCACACCGGGTTCGCCTCGCCAGCCTATGAGCAAAAGGGCGGGAATTGAATAGACGCCGGAATGGGTCAGCGAGGTAGCGGGATTGACGAGATTGCCGAGCCCTGAGTTCTGGAGATAAACCACCGCCGGTTTTCCCGTGGCCAGATAATGTCCCGAAGCGATTGCCATCGCGCCTCCTTCGTTGGCCGCCAGGACATGCTTGCAGGCCGGAACCGTATCCGAGACACAGGCGCAGAACGCTTTGAGCAACGAGTCGGGAACGCCGGTGAAAAACGTGAAATCGCCCCTGCGAAGGTCTTCAAGGAAATGTGACGGCGAAATCATGGTTTGTGTTATCGGCCGCCGGGAACCAGATTCAATATCTCACTGATGGACATGCAATTCTCGTCGGCTTCCTTTGCCCGGCCATGGCGAAGAATGCTTTCCGCGGTACGCATCATGGCCGGGTAGGCGCTGCGAAGAAGCTGGTTGGCATAGATTACCACGTTGACACCCATGTCGGCCAGTTCTTGCTCCGTAACTTCGTTATACGAACTCGGAACCGCGACCAGGGGAACCCGGCCCGAAACGTTCGCGTATTCCGCGCAGAAGGCGCGGATTTCGCCCGGATCTTTCGCCCGGCTGTGGATCATGATCCCGTCCGCTCCGGCGTCGATGTAGGTTTGCGCTCGGTGGAGGGCGTCTTCCATTCCCGCCTCCAGGATTAGGCTTTCGATCCGGGCGATGATCATGAAGTCCTCCGTCACCCGGGATTCTTTTCCGGTTCGAATCTTGGCCGCGAAGCCCTCGGCTGATTCCTGAAGTTGGGAAACGTCGTTCCCGAATAGAGAGTTTCGCTTGAGGCCGGTCTTGTCTTCTATTATCACGGCGGAGACTCCCAGACGTTCCAAGGTCTTGACCAAGAAAGCGAAATGCTCGGGAACGCCGCCGGTATCACCGTCGTAAATGATTGGTTTGGTGGTGACCTCCATGACTTCGTTGATAGTCTGGGCTCGGGAAGTGCCGTCCACGATTTCAATATCCGGACGACCTTTGGCTGTAGAATCGGTCAGGCTGCTCAGCCAGAGTCCATCGAATTCCTTGCGAATGCCTTGCTCATCGGTTGCCACGGTATTTTCCACGATGAGGCCCGAAAGGCCGTTGTGGGCTTCCATGATTCGGACGATCGGTTTTGCCTCGATCAGTCGCCGGAGACGGCGCATGCGGATTTCCGGAGTGGTTCCGATTTCACGGAGGTTTTGGATTAACGCCGTGGAGGAAATTCCTTGCGTATATTCGGGCTCGACCAATTCGCCACTCCATTCCTTAAGCACCTCGATAACCCGCTCCCGAGTTGCCTTCTGAGGGCCGGTCTTCCAATCACTGCCGTGGACGACGTAGGCCGGGCGTACTTTTCGGAGATTGGGTACGTAGTCGAGCGTTTCCTGGGGAATGACCTGGGAGACGCCTTTGATGTTCTCGAGAATGCGCTTGCGCTCGTCGAAGGTGAGGTGAGGAAGGCGCTTGTAGCTGGAGATCGCCTTGTCGGTGAGCAGTCCGACGGTGACCTCGCCCAGTTCGCGTGCGGTTTGCAGTATGTTCAGGTGTCCGTGGTGGAGCAGGTCGGCGCTCATGCCGACATAGACTTTTGGATGATTGGAAGTCATGTATTGTTGTCCCGAGTCCGCGCATGGGGCTGGTGCGTATGGTGATCTCGTTGACGGTTTCTCGGCAAGGACTTTCTTCCGCCACCCCCCTGGAGGATCATGGTTCCAATCGCATTGCCGGCTGCCGGGAGGTCCTGTGTTGACTCGCAGGTTCTTGGAAGGGGAAATGGAGCGTATGAAAGGTGCCGCAGCGGGTCGATTGGGGGAGCGGGAAGGGAGCCCAAACGACCAGGGATATGATTTTGCCGGCGTGATTTCAGGTCCACCGTCGGACCGATTCTCCGGCATAGGGGTTGGGATCTATTGTTTGAGCGCGTGTCCAAACACGCTCGATAAGGAACGGGCAACCTGTTGGCGGTCGGGTGGGGCCAGGGCGCCCAGTTTTCGCAGGACAAAACGGGCGTCGAGGGTGAATATTTTCGGTCGCACGACGGAGGCGTGCGGCAGGCCCGCATTCCGCCATTCCTTGAGCGAAACGTCGCTCCGCCAGGACGAGCGTTTCGCGCTGGTGATCATTGCCAGGATCACGTTTCCCGAATCCTTCCAAAAGGCGTTGTTTGAAAGAACAAGGGCCGGACGTCGCTTCGAGCTATTGCGGTCCGTAAAGGGAAAAGGGACGACGACCAGGTCAAAGGGGATATAGGTCGCCATAAGCCTCGTCATCCTCTTTCGTCAGCCATTCAGCCGACAGTGTCGGTTCCAGGGCTTCGGCAAAATCCCGGTCGATGGGCGTTGCCCGGGCGAGTTCGACCCGCGAGCCCTCCACCCGGAATGCGATACGGTCACCGGGCGACAGTTTCAGAAGTCTCCTGACATCGGCCGGTATCGTTGCCTGCCCTTTCGATGTGACCTTGGAAAGCAGTACTTTCATACAAGTAATACTATCCTTACTTCCTTACTTGTAAAGCTATTCGCGCTGATACAGAGGGTACCGCACGGTTTTTCCAAAGAAATCGGGACAAATTATTTGAAATGTCCAATTTTCGATTTCAAATGCCTTTTCGTGCGGCCCGCGGCCGCCGAATGAAATGGCCGTGGGGGTTCCGGAAGCACTCAAGCCTCCGGTGATCACCCCATCCACCGCCTGTCGGCGATTTTCCGAAGCCAATCGAGCGCTCCGTCGGTGGCGGTCCAGGCGTCGAGTGCCGTCATCCGGTAGATGAGGCCCCGTACCAGAGCCGGCCTAGGCTCGTTTTCGGATTTGGATTCCGGATCGAGAAGGGCCTCGGCAAGTGCCGGATTGATGGCAAGGGCGTTTCGCAGAGCTTCCCCGGCTGCGTCCCGGCGGCCTTGCCGAAAAAGCAGCAGCGCGCGATTGGCGTTCCAATATTCCTGGCCCGCTTCGTGTTGGTATTCGGCGAGCAGACGTTCGGCCTCGTCCTCCCGGGACAGCGTCAGTTGTGCCGGCACCAGCCAGTCGCGAACGCGGAACGGATCGTCCGCGAGGGTTGCATAGGCCTCGTCGAGGTGTTTCAGGGTTGTTGTCGCAAATGCCGGATCGCGGGTTCTCCGCTCTTTGTACGCCTGGGCGAGATGGAGCTTGGCGCGGACGTATTCTCTTAGGTGGAGTTGCCGATCGAAGAGGGCCTCGTCCCCGTACGGCGATCCGTTCTTGAGCCCCCGTTCGGCCAACGACACGGCTTTCTCGAAGGGGTCGCCGGCGTCGGCGTCGGACTCGAAGGTCAGGGCGAGAGCGATCCACGCCTCGACACAGTCGCTCGAAACTTTGAGGGCCCGGTTGGCGGTTGCGCGCGCCGTCTCCCGGTACTCGTGCTCGTAGGATTCGAAGGCGAGGAGCTTGGCGGTTCGTACGGGAGAGTCGGCGCTCCAACGTTCCACCAGATGCTTGGCTTCATCCTCGCCCTTTCGCAGCATAATATCAAAGGCCTCACTGGGGTCGTTCGCTCCACCTTCGTGCAGCAGTTGGAGGGCCGCGATCAACTTGCGTTCGAGATTTCCGGGGCGCACCAAAGCTTCGACTGCGATCCATTCGCTTTCCATAATGTCGTCGTCGATCGACGGATCGTCGTCGGGCTCTTCCTCTTCGACGGAGTCCGGAAGGCGGCCGTCGGCCAGGTCGTCGGCCAGCAGGTAGTGGAAACCGTCCTCGCCGCAACGCGCTTCGAGCAGGCGCATGATCCGTTCCGCCCTTTCCGGGGTATCGTGTTTCCCTTGCACGTAGAAGGGTTTCCCTTCGTGGCCGAAGACGAACGAGGCGTCGGAATCGGCGGCTTTGATGCCCCCGAGGACGCGCGCGGCTTTTTTGTAGTCGCGGTGCGGCGAGAAACCGAGGCGCTTGGCGTAGGCGATGGCATCGTCGATGAGCTTTCGGGCGTCCTCGGGCGCCAGCCGGACGCGCGATTCTTCGGAGGCCATCTTTTCGAGCATATCCTCGTATTCCGCGTTCGAAACGCGGGTGTAAAACGCGTCTTTGATTCCCAGGCAATACACGTCCACCAGAAATACCCCGGCTTCGATATCGTCCGTGGAACGATGGCGGGCGAGCACGACATAGCCCTGTCCGATATCAAACAACTCGCCACTATGAAACGCTTCGATCTTCTTCGCCATAAGGTCGATTGTTGGAAATGCACCTCCGGTTCCAAGGAAAATCGCACCTGGCCGCCTGTTATGGCTTACTTACGCCCGCTTAGGAAGCAGGGGCTGCCACTTCTCACTTTTAACTTTCCCCTCATCCCTTCTGACGTTCGTAGAGCTGCCGGTAGGGGGCGCAGTCTTCGTAGAGGCTGGCGTGCGGGCCCTGGGCGGTGATGCGGCCGGCCTCGAAATACAGGATGCGGTCCACCAGGCTCAGGGTGCTGAAGCGGTGGGCGATCATCAGGACGGTCCGGCCTTCCACCAGGCGGCGCAGGGCGTCCTTGATTTTCTCCTCGCTCTCCGAATCCAGGGCGGAGGTGGCTTCGTCGAGGATCAGGATGGGGGCGTCCTTGAGAAAGGCGCGGGCCAGGGCGATGCGTTGCTTCTGGCCGCCGGAAAGGCGCGTGCCGCCTTCCTGGACGGGGGTGTCGAAGCCCTGGTCGAAGGTTTCAATGAAATCCCGGGCGTAGGCCGATTCGGCCGCGCGCAGGACCTCATCGCGGGTGGCGCCGGGACGGCCGACCAGGATGTTGTTGAACACGGTGTCGTCGAAGAGGACCGGGTCCTGCGAGACCAGGGCGATCTGGGAGCGCAGGTCTTTGAGGCGCATTTCGCGGATGTCGATGCCGTCGATGCGGACCGCCCCCACGGTCGGGTCGAAGAAACGCGGGATCAGGT
Source organism: Opitutales bacterium (assembly GCA_007132315.1). Classification (GTDB taxonomy): domain Bacteria; phylum Verrucomicrobiota; class Verrucomicrobiia; order Opitutales; family T3Sed10-336; genus SLOW01. Next base: position 6,157 of record SLOW01000348.1, on the reverse strand, counting down.
TGGCGAAGGTGCTCTTGCCCGCGCCGCTCGGGCCGACCAGCGCGTACACCTGGCCGGGAGGGAGGTGGACCCGGATGTTTTCGAGCACGGGCCCGTCCGCGTCGTAGGTGAACGAAACGTCTTCGAACACGATCTCCCCGCCCAGGCGTTTTATCGGGCGGGGCGTTTCCGGGTCGCGAATGGTCACCGGCTCCCGCATGATTTCGTCGAGCCGGTCCAGCGCCCCGCGTCCCTTCTGGATCTGGTTCTGCATCATCCCGAGTTTTTTTACCGGATCGTAACTGAGGTAAAGGGCCGCGAACAGCGACAGAAAGGTCTCCAGTCCGAGGCCCGACCGGTAGGCGTAGAGGAAGGCGAACGCCAGGCCGAACGAGGCGATGATCTCGATCAGCGGAGGGAGCCCTTTCTTGTACTTGACCACCTTGAGTTGCAGCGTGAGCAGTTTGCGGATCTTTTCGGCGAAGAGGTATTGTTGAGGTTCCTCCAGGTTGAACGCGCGAATTTCCCGCGCCGAGCGCAGGTTTTCACTGACAAATCCGGTCATGTCTCCGAGTTGGCGCTGGGTCTGGCGCGAACGGCGGAGCATTTTTTTTCCGATGATCTTGATGGGTACGGCGCAGGCCGGAATGGCCGCCATGCAGGCGAGCAGAAAGAAAACCTCGCGGTTCTGCAGCGAAATGTATGTCAGAAAGCCCACCGCCCCGAGCAGGGTCAGCGGTTGCTTGACGAGGTCGTTGGCCACGGTGGTCAGGGTGTTCTGGACGGCGTTGGTGTCGGCCAGGCAGCGTGAGACCAGGTCGCCGCTGGAATGTTTCTGAAAGAAGCCGAGAGGCAGGGCCTGGTACTTCGCGAAGATATCGGCCCGGATCGCCTCGAGTATTTTGATGCCACAGAGGTTGATCAGGTAGGTGTTGAGAAATCCGGACAGGCCGCGCACGACGAAGGTCAGCGGAATCAGGCTCGCGATCCCGATCAGCACGGGGAGGGACAGGTTTTCCGCCTCCTCCCCGAAGATCCTCGGAAACACCCGTTGCGTCATGAACGGAATCCCGAACCCGCTGGAAATGCCGAAGAACAACCCGCAGAGCAACGCCAGCGCGAAGGTCCAGGCGACCGGTTTCAGGTATTTGAAATATGGATAAAAGGATTTCACGGACGAGTGGCGCGGTGGCTCGGGAAAGGAGAACGCCGGTAACGCGTGCGATTGAACTTCCAGCCGCGACCGGCGGGAATTGGTTCGCGCGCGACCGCTTCTCGGTTGCGGAACTCTGGAGAAGCGAAACGGGTTCGGGCAATTCCGTCAATGGCAAGGGTCGGTCGGGCCGACAACGCGGCCACTGACCGGAAGGGAGATGGAGGGTGTTTGCCTGTTGACTTTGATGGCGTCGGAACCTTTATCTGAATCATCTCTTGTGAACTGGATAAAATGCACCGAGGGTTGTCGGTGCGGTTTGTACGCCACTTGGCTTCGGATTCCGAAAATTGAGTAACAGCTGCTCGGTCCGTGTGTTCCGCCGTATTATGAATCTTTTTCGTTTGCTCGCAGTCCCGGCTTCCCTGGCAGCACCGATTGCTTTATTTTCTCCGTCGAAGGTTGACGGGCTGGTTGACCTTCCCTACGGCGGATTGTTTATAAACGCCGAAACGGAAGCGGCTTACACCAGCAACCTCTTCCTGACCGCCGACGAGGAATCGGACATGATTTTCACCGTCCTGCCGGGGCTGGAATATCTCCTGGCGGAAGGTGTGGTGCATGTTGAGGCGCACGTCGGGGTGGAATTCATCCGTTTTGCCGATTGGAGTCGCTTCGACGCGGAGAATTTCAAATCCCGGGCACTCCTTTCCTTTCCCCACGAGGATCGCGGACGGATGTTTTTTCTTCAAATCGACGGCGGCTTCGACGAAGTGACCTCCGCCACGGCGGCGGACGGTGCGTTGTTACAGGAGGACGTGGCCTCGGCCGGCGCCGGCCTGGAATACTTTTTTTCTGACCGCAGCTCGGCGCGCCTGAGGGGGAATTATCGCGACCGGGACGCCCGCACCGCCGGATTCGCGTCGCGCCGCACCGCCACGCTGCGGGCCGGACCGGCCTTCGCCTATTCGGACCGGCTGACCATGACCGGGGCGTTGCGCTACCGCAACACCGATGTCTCCGGCGCCACTCCGGCGCTTGATTCCGAAGACTACGCCTTGCTGGTCGGGGCGGAGGGCCGGTTGCTGGCCCTGCTTGTCGGCGAGGTCGCGGTCGGCGTGCAAAGGCGGGAATTCGACGGCGATTTCGATGCACAAACCGAGCCGTACGCTTTTGTCGGTTTGACCTGGGAAGCCGATGCGCAGACCGAGATCACGCTTTCGCTGTCGAGCGATATGGAGACTTCGGCGTCGAACCTGTCCGGCCAGACGGTTCGCGTGTCGCTGGAGGCCGGGCGCGGCACCGGCGAGTACTGGCGATTCCGGCTCGGCGGTGGGTACGAGGATTCCACTTATGTGAGAGCGGCGGGCGGCCGGCGCAACGATGATGAGTGGTGGGTCCTGGGAGGAGTCGATTACGTGCTCAACCGGCACGTCACTCTCGGCTGCGAAACCACGTTCGCCCAACGCGGCTCGGACTTCTCCAACGCCAATTACGACGCGGTCCGCGCGGCTCTATTTGCGGAAGCGAGGTTCTGAGAATGGTTCGGTCGTATCCAGTTTCTCGATTCTCTCCGGTCGCGGCGCCGGGATTGCCGGTATTCGTCTTGATCTGGTTGGCCGGGACGGTCCTGGCCGCCGCTGAGACGCCGGAGTTTGCAGGCACGGAATCCTCCGGCGGCGAACCGCCGTCTCCCTACCTGCTGAGCCCTTTCGATACCGTCAGCATCTCCGTGTACGGGCAGCCCGATCTGGAGACGCGTCAGCGGATTACCGACGCGGGCTTTGTCGCGATGCCGCTGCTGGGAAACATCGAAATCGGCGGCCTGACCGTTCAGGCGGCGCAGGACAACATCCGGCAGGCGTTGATCAACCGGGAGCTCCTCCGCGATCCCGTGGTTGCCTTGGCGATCGAGGAGTTTTCGCCGAAACAGGTCACGCTCCTCGGCCAGGTCAACCGCCCCGGAGCGGTCACCCTCCCGGGCGGCGCGAATCACGTCGCGATCGAATCGGCCATCGCCATGGCGGGCGGATTCACCGGGACCGCACGGCGCAGCCGCGTCCGGGTGACCCGCCACGACCCGGAAGCCGGTCGCGAACGGGTGTATCTGGTGAATTTGGACGAGATCCTGGGCGATCGCGACGGTGATTTTTCGTCGACGACGTTCCGCGTCTTTCCCGGGGATATCGTGTTCGTCCCGCAGCGATTGTTTTGAACATGTCCGACTCCCACAAGTACGAGGTCTCCACCGCTGCGGATTCCCAGCAAGGTGACCTGTTGAGTCTGTCCGATATCGTCCTGATCCTCAAGCGACGCGGCTGGATCGGACTGCTCGCGGGGCTGGGCGTCGGCGGCGGCGCGATCGTGGGGATCATGCAGCAGGATCCCCGCTACGAGGCGTCGTCCAGCCTGGTGGTCGAGCTGAATCCCGACCGGGTCATCAACGTGGAGGAGGTGGTGGACATCGGGGTCGAGCAGGGATTGCTCGCGGCCGCCATGAACACGCACATCGAACGTTTGAACAGTCGCCGCATGGCGGAAACCGTTCTGGAGGAGCTGAGCGCCTCGGACCGGCGGGAACTCCGCCGGCCCTTCCTCGATCCGAATCTTTCCGGGGAAGAACAACCCCGTGTGACGCCGGGGATGCTGCGCGAGGTTGTCACGGTCAACTGGCTGCGCAATTCCCAGGTGCTCCAGATCGCCGCCCGGCATCCGAATCCCGAGATCACCAGGATTCTTTCCAGTCTTTACGCGAGCACGTACATCGGTTTCCAGACGTCGGTCCGCGACAGCTCGACGCACTCGGCCGTGGCTTTTCTGGAACGCGAGGTCGCGGATATCCGCGGCCGCCTGGAGGCGAAGGAGCGGGACCTGACGGAGTATCGCCGTCGCCACAACCTGGTCGCAGTGGAGGACAACCAGAGCATTATCGGCGACGAACTCCGCCAGATCAACAGCGCTCTGACTCGGGAGAGGCTCAAGGCCGTCGAGCGGCAAACGCTGATGGATCAGATTGAAGACGCCGAGGGCGAACTCGATCGTCTGCTGGAAATTTCGAGCATTGCCCAGCCGGATTCGATCCAGGCGCAGTTGGCCCAACTGACCGAGGTGGAAAACGAACGCGAGGCATTGGCCGAAACGTTTCTCGCCCGCCATCCGCGCATGCAGGAGAATGCGGCGCGGCGCGATTCGGTCCGGGCTTCGCTGATGCGCTCGGTCGAGCGCCGCATCGCCGAGATCAACGGAGAATACGCCGCGCTCGGATCGACCATATCCGGCCTGGAAGCGGAATTGGCCGAGGCCGAACGCCGCTCGCTCGAACTCGACCGTCTCGCGATCGAGTTTCACGCCCTGCGTCGCGAGGTGGAGTCGGCGAGGCAAACCTACAATCAGCTGGCCGCCCGCCTGAACGAGACCCGGGTTGCCAGCCAGGTCGATATCACCAACCTGCGGGTGCTCGACCTCGCGGATACGCCGCGCGATCCCGTCACCCCGAGCCCGTTGCTGGCCGGACTAGTCGGCGCCGCCCTGTTCGGCATCGTGTTGATCGGTCTGCCGGTCGGGATCGAAATGGCGGACAAACGGCTTCAAACCTACATCGATATTGAGAATTACCTCGGTAAACCGGTGCTCGGCGATATCCGCTATCTCGGAAGCAAGTCCAGCACCGAAATCATCCGCAGCGTGATGAAGGAGGAAGAACCGTTGTTGGAGGCGTATCGTGGCATTTACAGCGCGCTGCTTCTGAGCCGCCTGCCCGAGACGTCCGTCGCGCTGGTGGTGACGTCATCCCTGCCGGAGGAAGGGAAGACCTCCATCGTCGGTAATCTGGCGGCGGTATTCGGACGGCATGGAAAGAAAACGCTGCTGATCGACGCCGACCTGCGCCGTCCGTCGTTGCACCGGGGATTCGGGTTGAAGAACGATGAAGGCGGGCTCTTGTCCTGGCTGCAAAGCGGCGAGGAGCTTCCTCCGGTGGGATGCGCTCTCGAAGCGTTCGCGCCGCTGGCTCTGGTCGAGTTGGCGCCGAAAACCTGGTTGCTGAGGTCAGGCGGATCGACCAAGTCGCCGACCGAGGTTTTCTCCGATCCGAAGTTCGATCGCCTGATTTCACGCATCAAAACCGAATTCGACGTGGCGATTCTGGATACGCCCCCGGTTGGCGTTTTTCCGGACGCGACCATACTCGGAGATTACGCCGAGGGGACCGTATTCGTCGCCCGGCAGCGCAGCGTTACCAAGGCGAAAGCAAGGAACTCCGTCCGGCGCATGGACCGTTCCGGTGCTCCGGTTTCGGGGGTGATTTTCAACGCCATACGCGGAAGTTCCGCCGTCGGCGGCGAGGGGTACGGCGATTCGTATCAGTACGGTTACGACAAGTATTCCGAGAAATACCGCCGGGAATACGCGAACGAGCGTGCCGAGAGCCCGTGAGGCGAAGCCCCGGGCGGGACGCGCAAAATGGCACCCCTGGAGGGCGGCGCTCCCGCGCCGCCGTCGGGAAGGCGTGCATTTCAACGGGGCCGGTGCGGCAAGCCGCCTGTGCTCCAATCGTTCCCAGCCGTTCCTTCCGGGGAAGCGTCGGCACGGTGCGAGGCTTGCCGGTGGGCGAGCGACGCCGTGACCAGAAGCCAGAAGGTGACGGTCACCGCGGGGTTGCCGAAGGGGAAGTCGATAAGCGCCAGGGTCAGGACGCCGACGGCTCCGGCCCCGGTCCAGAAGGCGAGTGCCGTGCGTCGTCGTCTTCTCAATAATGCCAGCGCCAACAGGGGAGTCATGATGATGAGGCCCGTCCCGACAGCGCCGTGCTCCGCCGCGAGTTGCAGGTAGTCGTTGTGGGCGAACTCGAAGAAGAGGGTTTTGCCGTCGGCCCGCACGAGTGATTCCTCGGCGTATAGCGGGAACACGTAGGGGAGGGATCCCGCTCCCCAGCCCCACACGGGACGCGCCCGGATCATCGAGACGGTCGAACGGTAGGCGCCGAAACGGGCATCCGGCGGGACGCCGGTGTCTTCGATCCACTGG
>SLOW01000115.1 GCA_007132315.1 Opitutales bacterium | reverse complement strand
CCGCCAGCAGTTCGTCGGCATTGGCTTCCGTCAGTGCGTGCACCCGAAAATGGTCGTCCGAAATCTGCAACGTCAGCGTGCCGGGCGTCAGGGTGATCGAGTTACCGAGGGTAACCGTCGCCACCGAGTGAGGTTGGTCGCTGCGAAATTCGACCAGGCAGGGATCGATGTGAATGCGCCGGGAAAGCACGATCGTGGCGACCTGCCAGGTGGCCTTGATCATCTGCAGCGCCAGCCAGGGAATGTAAACAGGGAACCGGTGAAAATGGGCCAGCAACGACTGGTCCGCTTTTTCCGTCGCGGAACCGGGGAGGCGCCGGTCGAACCACAGTACAATACCGACGGCGATCAGGCCGAAACCGATATGCACGACCTCGAACTTGCCGCTCATGAGAAGCCAAAAAAGGAGCAGGACCCCCGCCTCCCGCCAAAAGAATCCGCGGCCCGGGTTCGACTCTGACGTTCCTTTTGCTGATTGGTTCGACATATTCAAGTTTTCAGTAAGCAAATCCCGTACCCCGGTCGCCCGGCGACCGGAAGGAAAAACGATGAAAATCGCCCTGCGGGCGGTCAAGGGCAATCGGAAAAGACGCTCTCCCAACGGCTGCGCCAGGTCGTGTTCGCAAGGAACGGGGTGCCGGGGCGTTCCGGCACACGCCCCCTGTCCTCACGGACGGGCCTGCACAAGAAATCCTTCTTGCGTGGCAGTCGGTCACACCCGGCGCGCGGTCAGCCCGAAACGCCGGCCGGGATCAACGGATCGGGATTCCCTCCTCTTCGGCGATCTCCTCGACCCGCACGCAGGCGGCGCGGTGGTCGGGACGGATCGCTCTCAACTCGGGCGGTTCACCGCGCACGTCACAGACGCCCTGTTTCGCGTGCGGACAACGCGGGTGAAAGCTGCAACCTGCGGGAAGATCCGCCGGATCGGCGGCTTCGCCCTTGATATCGAATTGCAGGCGCACATCCGGATCGGGAAACGGAATCGCCGATATCAACGCGCGGGTATAGGGATGGCGCGGGTTTTCAAACAAGGTCTCCGTTTCCGCAAGCTCGACGATCTTTCCGCCGTACATGACGGCCACCCGGTCGCAGATGTGGCGGATCACGCTCAAGTCGTGCGCCACAAAAATATAGGTCAGCTTGTACTCTTCCTGAATGTCTTCCAGCAGGTTGATCACCTGAGCCTGGACCGACACGTCCAGTGCCGAAACGGACTCGTCGGCCACGATCAGCGCAGGATTCATGATCAGGGCGCGCGCGATACCGATGCGCTGGCGTTGCCCGCCGCTGAACGCGTGCGGGTAGCGCACCCGGTGCTCCGCCTTCAGCCCGACACGCACCAGCGCCTCTTCGACCTTCCGGCGCAAGACGTCCCCCTCGGCCAGGCCGTGGATCATGAGCGGTTCGCCGACGATGTCGCCCACGGTCATCCGCGGATTGAGGGAAGAAAAGGGATCCTGAAAAATCATCTGCATCTGCTGACGCAGCGGTTTCAAGGCGCGCTCGCTGATTTGGGCCAGATCGACCGTGCGACCGTTGGTGCGGAAGAACACCTCGCCGCTGGTCGGTTCAAACGCCCGCAAAATGGCTCGCGCGGTGGTCGTTTTCCCGGAACCGCTCTCACCCACCAGACCGAGCGTCTCGCCGGGCATGAGGTCGAAGCTGACCTGATCCACCGCTTTGACGACCCCCACCTGTTTGCGAATGAACCCCTTGCTGCGGATGGGGAAGTACTTGCACAGATTGCGCACGCTCAGGATAGGTTCGCCTCCGCGACCGTTTTGAATGGTGGTATCGCTCATGATTCCGTTTTACCGGTTCCCTCCGAGGGGCCGCCCGCCGGGGCGGCGTTGACTTCGTCCTGGATTTCCTCGGCGCGCACGCAGGCCACCCGGCGCCCGTCGGGCATTTCCCGCAAGTCGGGCGGGCCGCCGACATCGCACCGCCCCGGCTCGGCATAGGGACAGCGCGGATGAAACGGGCAACCCGGCGGCATCTGTGTCAGCGACGGTACGCTTCCCTTGATCGCCTTGAGCCGCTCCGAACGCGTGTGGATCGCCGGCAGCGAATCGAGGAGTCCCATGGTGTAGGGGTGCATGGGGCGCTTGAGGAGCGTGCGCACGTCGGCGTGCTCGACGATACGCCCCAGGTACATCACCGCCACGTCGTCGGCGGTCTGCGCCACGACCCCCAGGTTGTGAGTGATCAGGAGCACCGATGCTTTGGTTTCCTCCTGCAGGTCTTTGATCAGTTTGAGAATCTGCGCCTGAATGGTGACGTCCAGAGCGGTCGTCGGTTCGTCGGCGATCAGCAGCTTGGGGTTGCACAGCAGGGCCATGGCGATCACCACCCGCTGGCGCATGCCGCCGCTGAATTCAAAGGGATACTGTTTCAAGCGGCGCTCCGGCCCGGGGATGCCCACCCGCCGCAGCATATCCGCCGCCCGCCGCTCCGCCTCCTCCTTGCTCACATCCTCGTGCGTGCGGACCGCCTCGCAGAGCTGGTTGCCGATGGTGTGGACCGGACTCAGAGCGGTCATCGGTTCCTGGAAAATCATGCTGGCGACGCCGCCGCGCAGTTCGTAGATGGTTTCATCCTTTTCCCCCAGCTCGACCACGTCGATGCTCTTGCCCGCTTCCGGATACAGTCGGATTTTGCCGCCGACGATTTCCCCCGGCTTCTGAATCAGCCGCAGGATCGAGTACGCGGTGACGCTCTTGCCGCAGCCGCTCTCGCCCACCAGCGCGAGCGTCCGGCCCCGGTCCAGGTGGAAATTGACGCCGTTCACGGCGGGGATCACCCCTTCTTCGGTGTGAAACCAGGTCTGTAATTCCTCCACCTCGAGAACACGGTCGGGTTTTTCCGGTTTCTCCGGATCTCCCGTGCGGGACATCTGTATATTTCGATCGTTTTCCATGTTTCTCCTACATCGAGGCGTACGGATCGGCGGCGTCGCGCATGCCGTCTCCGAGGAAATTGAAGGCGAGAACCGTGACCACGATCGGCACCACCGGCATCAGCAGCCAAGGATAGTTGGCCACGGCCTGCAATTGCATGGTGTCTTGAAGCATGACCCCCCAACTCACCACCGGCGGACGCAGTCCCAGTCCGAGAAAACTCAACGCGGTCTCACCGAGAATCATCGCGGGCACACTGAGTGTGATCACCACAATAATATGACTGGTGAAGCCTGGCACCAGGTGACGGAAAAGCACGCGACCGTGCGAGGCGCCCAACAGACGCGCCGCCACGGCGTAATCCTCCTCCCGCAGGGACAAAATCTTGCCCCGCACAACACGGGCAAGCCCGGTCCATCCCAGCAGACTGAGCACCAGGGTTATCCCCAAATACATGACCACCATAGGCCAGTCCGCGGGCATGATCGCCGCCAGTGCCAGCCACAAAGGCAACTGTGGGAAGGAATTCACAATCTCGATTCCCCGTTGAACCAAGTCGTCCACACCGCCGCCCATGTATCCGGAGATTCCACCGATCAGGATCCCCAGGATCGAGGTGATGAAAATCGCCAGCATGCCGATGGACAGACTGATCCGCGAGCCGTAAATCAGCCGGCTAAGGATGTCGTGCCCGTATTTGTCCGCCCCCATGAAATAAAAGACCGCTTTTTCCTCGGCTATGTCGCCGCGCTCGACCGCGCGGTGATCGACGCCGAAGAACCGTCGCTCCATGTCGAACATCCCCCACAGGCGGTAGGACTCGCCTTTCACAAAGAAGGACAGGGGCACGACCTCTCCCTCCACATAGGTGTATCGTTTCTGAAACGTGATCGGGTCGCTATTCACCTCGACGGCGTCCACATGCCAACCGTGTTCGAAATTGAACTTCGGCAACTGTGGCGGCGCGTACATGTAATCGAGATTTCGCCATTCGCGGCCGTAGGGAGAGAAGAACTCGCAGAAAATGGCCAGAACATAAAGGACGATCAGGACAAACAGGGAGAAGACCGCCAGTCTGTGACGCTTGAAGCGCCGGCGGACCAACTGCCACTGGGACAGTTCGCCGATGCCGATGCCGCCTTCGTCACCCTGGTTGATCGCCGCTTTACCCTCGCGCACCTCCTGGGCGCGTTTTATCAGAAATGTGCTCATTGGGCGCCTCCCATCCGGATACGCGGATCAACCCACATCAGGAGCAAATCGCTCACCAGGGTTCCGAATACGGTTAATAAACTCAATACCATCAACATCGATCCGGCCAGGTACATGTCCTGGGTCATCAGGGCGCTCAACAAGAGCGGGCCGACCGTCGGCAGACTCAAGACGATCGCCACAATCGCGCCGCCGGAAACAAGTTGGGGAAAGATCTGGCCAATTCCCGAGATAAACGGATTCAGCGCCAGACGCACGGGGTATTTGAAGAGCAGCTTCATCGGGCGAACCCCCTTGGCGCGGGCGGTGACCACGTACGGCTTCTTCAACT
>SLOW01000193.1 GCA_007132315.1 Opitutales bacterium | reverse complement strand
TCCGAGGCGGGTCGGAGCGGGGGAGACTTGTCCGCCAGTGAGTTCGTGTGGTTCTGAGTTGTCAACCGATGTCGCATGGAAACCGCAATCCACTGTAGGAGCCCGAGTCACACGCGGGCAAGCCCCGATCTGCCGATTGGCTGTTTTGGGCGTAATGAGGCGGAATTCAAGGGAGATGAACCCGTAATTCGCGAAGAGCAGGACGTTTCAGGAGCCTGGCGGAATTAAGCGTTGGCCTGATTCCTTTTTTCTGTTGCCAGTGGAGGAGAAGTTCGGGGGTAATTCCGTCCATGCGTTACGATCCGATCGATCCGGAACTGTTCGTGCGAAACCGCCGCCGCCTGACGGCTTTGATGAAACCGGGCTCGCTGGCGGTGATTCACGCCAATGACGTCATGCCGACCAACGCCGACGGCACGCTGCCGTTCAGGCAGAACGCGGATTTGTTTCACCTCACCGGCATCGACCAGGAGGAAACCGTACTGCTGCTCTTTCCCGACGCCGGCGATCCGCGGGACCGGGAGATTGTTTTCGTCAAGGAAACCAGCGAACTCATCGCGGTTTGGGACGGCCGAAAGCTGTCCCGGGAGGAGGCGAAGCGATTGTCGGGCGCCGGGCGCTCGGAATGGACCGATGCGTTTGACGGCATCTTTCAGCGCCTGGTTTCGGAGGCCACCGCGATTTACCTGCTCACCAACGAGCACCCGCGGGCCGCGACACCGGTGGAAACCCGCAACGACCGTTTTATCAAGTCCTGCCGCGAACGTTTCCCGCTGCACCGGCTCGAGCGGCTTGCGCCGCTCACGCGGCGTCTGCGGGTTTTCAAGGACGAGATCGAGCTCGAGCAAATCCGCCGGGCCTGCGCCGTAACCGAAGCCGGTTTCCGCCGGGTTCTCGGATTTATTCGTCCCGGCGTGGGCGAGTGGGAGATCGAGGCCGAGTACCTGCACGAGTTCGTGCGCAACCGGTCGCGCGGTTTCGCCTATTCTCCGATCGTGGGCGGCGGGGCCAACGCCTGCGTGCTGCACTACCTGGAAAACCACGCGGTTTGCGGCGACGGCGAGCTGGTGCTGATGGACGTCGGGGCGGAGTGGGCCGGTTGGGCGAGCGACATGACGCGCACCGTTCCGGTGAACGGTCGTTTCACGGATCGCCAGCGCGCGGTGTACGACGCGGTTCTGCGCGTGTTCCGCGGCGCCTTCCAACTGCTGCGGCCGGGTCGCACGCCGTTGGATTACCAGCGCGAGGTCATCGCTTTGATGGAGCGGGAACTCGTGGGGCTGGGCCTGCTCACCACGGAGGAAGTGAAGGCTCAGGACGAGGACAAGAAGGCGGTGAAACGGTATTTCATGCACGGCACCTCCCATCATATCGGGCTGGACGTTCACGATGTCTGTCCTCCGGGCGAACCCTTCGCCCCGGGGATGGTGCTGACCGTCGAACCCGGTATTTACATCCGCGACGAGACGTTGGGCATCCGCCTCGAGAACACCGTTGTGGTGGGCGAGGAGAAGAATATCGATCTGATGGCCGATATTCCGATCGAAGCCGAGGAAATCGAAGACCTGATGCGGAGCCGGACGCCGGTTTGATTCCGGAGCGGACCGAACCCCGGCGGCATGATCGAATCTCGACCCGGTGGCATTGCCACGGGTGACCGGACCTGTCGTTACGTCGCAATCATGACCAGTTTCTGCAGGAGGATCGCGATGGTGTTGAATGGAGCCCTGGTTGCGGTGACCGCGGGGGGAGGCGGTCATTGACGAGACGGTCGATACGTTCATCGACTGGACGAACAAGTCGGACACCCGGTTCCTGGATGACACGGGCGAGATCATCTGGATGTGCGAGCGCGACGGATCGTCCGGAATCGGCGGGTCGATACCGCTTCCGTTTCAGAGGCCCGTTCGCGGGTCTCCAGGATCGTCGAACGAAGGCCGGCCGGCGTGTTCCCGGCCGCGCCGGAGGATCTCGCGAACCCGCTCGCCGCCGCGGTTCTCGGCCAGTGCGGAGTGTATCATGATGAGCTCCATGAGGTTTTCCTTTGTCAGGAGACCGCACAGCCGACCTTCGTTCATCACCGGCATCGTGGTGGCCTCGCCCATGCGCAGTGCCTCCTGCAAGGTCTCCAGGTCATCGTCTTCGCTGAGTGAATGGAACTGACGCGTCATGCCCACGGTCACCGGGGCGTTCCGGTCGTGGTCGGAGAGGGCCTGCATCAAGTGCTGCCGGGACAACAATCCGATAAACTCGTCGCCCCGGATGATCGGGAAATCGTGTTGGGAGCCGGCCAAGAGTTCGTCCACGGCGTCCCCCAGGGAATCGTTTTCGGACAAGGTGCGAAAATGGGTCAGCATGGCGTCTCGGACCTTCAGCCCTTTCAGGGCGTACTGCGTTTCGGCGTAGTGGGCTTCGGCCTGAGCTCCCAGGAAGACGAAAATGGCGATAAAGAGCAGAAGCGGGCTGACACCCGGAAGGAAGGCGGCGAATGCGAAAAAGATGGCCATTGCCTGGCCCACGGTGGCCGCGACCCGGGTTGCCTTGTGGTAGGGCAGCCGAGTGGCCAGGGCGGCCCGCAGGACGCGACCGCCGTCCATCGGGAACGCCGGCAACATGTTGAAGACAACGAGGAAGATATTTATCCACATGAGCTTGGCCAGGAGGTTGCCGCCGAATTCCTGCTCGGGATCGCGGAGCAGGCTGATGTCGGTCAGGCCGGCCGCGCCCTGGATCAGGAGAACAAACAGCGCCAGGATGGCGGCGATGCCCACGTTGACGGCCGGTCCGGCCACCGCCACCCAGAATTCCTGGCTGGGCTGAGTGGGCATGCGTTCCAGGCGGGCGAGACCGCCGATCGGCAGCAGGGTGATGTCCTTGGTTCCGATGCCGTATCGGCGGGCGCAGAGCGCGTGGCCCAACTCGTGCAGGAGCACGCAGCCGAAGAGGGTGAGGATGAAGGCGACCACCCCGATGGCGGTGCGGGCGTCGCCACCGGCCAGCAGCAGGAGGAACAGCACGCTGATGATGATGATGAACGTCCAGTGCAGGAAAATGCCGATACCCGCGACGCTCCCGATGCGTAAGGACCAAGTCATAGGCTTCACTTGAATCCCATTCGGTTTGGGTTTCAAGCCGGATGACGGGAATGCCGGGGCACCGGATCCTGGTTCCCGGCCGGCCAAGGCGGCGCCACGCCTTATTCCGCGCCGCGGGATCGTTCGGCCGCCGGATCCGGATACGCCACTCCCCGCAATTGATTTGCGGCGGGGCGAGCGCGACTCTTGCGAAAAAGACTGGGGGCGGCGCCGGTGATGCGTTTGAAGGCGCGCGAGAAGGAAAAGGCGTCCGCGTAACCGGTCATTTCGGCGATGCGGTCGAGTTTGTATTCGGAATGGAGGAGGAACTCCCGCGCCTGGTCGATGCGGATCTCCTCGATCATGGTGCCCGGGGATTTGCCGAAGCGCCGCCGCGATTCACGGTAGAGGCGCGAGGGCGACATCCCAGCGAGTCGCGCGAGTTGGTTGACGGAAATCGCGGCGGCGGGGTTTTCCTCCACAGTCCGGAATGCCCGGCGGAGTTTTTCGGTAGTCTGTTCGCCGTCCAGTGTTCTCCCAATGGCGGAAATACCGCGGCGAATCTCGAGTCCGATCAATTCGGAGAGCAAATCCAGCGCGGTGTTGCGTTCGTGGTTCGAGGCGCGGGCCTCGGAGTGAAAATGCCGGCAGTAATCGATCAGCTCGGTTCGATCAGGTGTGTCGCCAACCCCGTATTCGGACGGAACTTGTTTGCCCGGAACTCCGGTGGGGATGTGAAACCACAGGAATTCGACGGGCTGGCAAGCCTGGTAACGGCAGTGGGTGCCCCCCGGAAGGACGAAGGTGCTGCCTTCTGTCAGGGACCGGGAAAGCGAACCGCCGGCCGCCAATTCCAGGGTGCCCTTCAGGACGATTCCGAGAAAGTGAAACAGGGCGGGGCGGCGTTCCACCAGGTATCCGGGCAGGGTGGAGGTGAAACCGGCCAGGAGCACGCCTTTCTCCCGCAGTTCGCGCAGGCCCCGGTTGGCGAAGTGCAGGAATTGTTCGTTCGTGCCGCGGGGGATGGCAATGTGTTCGCGCACCTGCAGCCCCTCGTAAGCCAAGTGCATGACTTCGATGCTTCCCCGCCCGTTCAGAAAGGTGACGTGATCCTGGTACTGGGCTTCCGAGGCCTTCTCGAGATGGGGAAGCACGGACTTGTGAAAACCGTTCTGGGTCCGGGCGGCGGGGTCCAGGGCGATGACGCCGAAGGCGTGTTGATGCAAGGGTTCGAATTCCGGGAGCGCCTCGGTCTGGACCAGCAGGATCCGCCGTTCCGTTCCAGAGAGGGCGAACAGCCGGGCCACGTCGGTTTCCTTGGTGACGCGGATGTTGAATCCCACCGATTCGAGTGCGTCCGCAATGCTGTC
>SLOW01000076.1 GCA_007132315.1 Opitutales bacterium | reverse complement strand
CGTGATGCCCTCTTTGTTTGCCAGTTCGAGTATGTCTTTCGGTGTCTTGGTGTTGCCCATGGGATTTCTTGGTGACATTGAGGATCTGATGCGTTGCGTGTGCGCGAACCACCCTTGCGTTGGATAACATCGCTTGCGATAAAAAAGTTGCCATCGCGGACGGGCTGGTTACCTTGTTTAAGCACGATTACCGATCGATAAACCGAGAAAGAAGGGCAGTTTATCTATGCACGTTATCGGTCCGAGGTCTCGTATCGGGTTCACCCCGTCGGATTATGCTTTTGTGGCGGAGGTGTTGACGGAGCAAGGCCGGGAGCGCGAGGGGCTTTACCGGTTGCTGGGCGATTCGGAATCGAGAAACCGAATCCTCGACGACGAGGCGATTTTTTGCGCTCTGCTGGAGGAACACCGGCTGTTGTCGGTTTCCACCGGGTTTTATTTCTACATCATGGTGCGCCAGGTCTTCCGCAGGGCGGGGTTGGAGGATCGCCGGGTGGCGGATTACGTGGCTTCGGTCCTGACGGAGTTCAGCCGGATCGAGCGTCTGCGGCGCCCGGCGGGCGACCGATTGCCGGTGATGGATTACCTGGTCGATATGATGGCGGCCATGGAGGACGCCTCCGATGAGATGCGTTTCTTCCTGTCGCTTCACGTCGGCAACGTCGCCTTGTTCTTCTCGGGGATATTTCCGGACTATATCGAGCGGCGTGCCCGGCGCCGGGCGGCGCCGGGGATGCGTTATTACGAATCGATGGGAGAAAGCCACTTGCGCGCGGCGGGCGGCCACCGGCTCGCCGGCCGTTATGAATTGAGTCCGGTGGTCCGGGATCTGGCCGAGGTGTTCCGCCCGGCGCGGCGCGCCCTGAACGACCTGGCCGACCGCCTGTTGGCGTTCCACGAGCCCCCTGGAGAGGTCTGAATTCGGGGAAGCCGCCACTCGACCCGGGCCCTCAGCTCCATCCGGGCGGATTTTGCAGTTCGGGTTTCAGGCTCCCGATACAGGGGAGGTTGCGGTAGCGGCCGGCGAAATCGAGGCCGTAGCCGACGACGAACTTGTCGGGGATATCGAAACCGACGAAGTCCGGTTCAAAGGGGATTTCCCGCCGCCCCTTTTTGTTCAGCAGGACACACGTGTGGAGCGATCTGGGATTGTGCCGTTCGAACATGCGGGTGATGGTGAACAGGGTCCGGCCGGTATCGAGGATGTCGTCGATGAGCAGCACGCGTTTGTTCTCGATTTCGAGATCGACACTGTAAACCAGCTCCGGTTCCCCGGCCGGTCGGATTCCGCTGTGGTAACTGGCCACGCGGATACAGTCGAGGCGCACCGGAATCGCGATGCGGCGGATCAGGTCGGCGGTGAATAACAGCGCACCGTTGATGATGGCGATGGCCGCGATTTCACCTTCGCCGTAAAACGCGGTAATTTCCTCGCCGAGTTCGCGGGTGCGCCGGGCGATACGGCGTTGGCTGATCAGTACGCTTTCCAGATCGTCGGTCATCTTCATGGTCAGGAATTCCGGTTGCGGGCCGAGCGCAGCATGGTCGCGATCTGTTCCTCCATGACGTCGGATTCCTCCACGGCGGCGGCCTTCTCGAGCAAGTCGAGCGCGCGTTCATCCTCGCCTTCCTTGAGCGCGAAGGCGCCGGTGTGAAAGTAAATTTCCCGTTTGAGTTCGGGAGCGAAGGTGTCCGGCCGCTCGGCGATCGCATCGAGAAGTATGGCGAAGTCCTCCCGGGCGGTGTCGTAGCGGCCGACCACGCGGGGAAGGTTGTAGGCTGTGGCGGCGCGAAGGAGTCGGACGCGAGGGTGGCCGGGGGCGGTCGCGACGGCTTCGTCGAGCGTGTCGAGTCCCCGTTCGACCCAGCGCCCCTTGTTCCAGACGGCGGCGTCCCGGGCTTTCAATGTGTAGGTGCTGCCGAGATAGGCCCGGACGAGGGCGTTGTCGGGGGCGGCATCGAGGGTCTTTTCGAAGTGGTCGATCGCCTGATCGACCGCTTCGGCGTCGCCTTCCAGCGCCCGGTGGTAGCGGGCATTCACTTCCTGCCACGCCTGACTGTCCGCGACCTCGCGGGTATCGACCCCCGTTTCCGCGAGGACTGTCCCGGCCCAGACGGACAGGGCTGTTGCGAGGATGGCGGTCGTGGCCGATTGGCGGCGGATTATGAACATATCGGGGCATCCTAAACCGTCCGCTCGGTGCGTGCTACCAAAAACCGACCGGGGAGTCGGATTGGCTCCCGAGCTGGATTGCCGGATCCGGTGATTGCGGGTTTGCCTTGCGCCCGGTTTCCGTTTCATGTTGTCGCCTCCCAAAGCGATAATCCATGAATAGTGAGTACACAGTTTTATGGGGCCTTTGCCCCGGAATCCGGGCGGTCACAGCGGCGATCGCCTTGTTTGGCGGCGGTTCACTCGTGTCAGCGGCGGACGCGGAATCCCTCCGACTGACTCTGGGAGAGAGTCTGACCCGGGTCGAAGAGGAGAATTTGCAGGTTCTGCTCAACCGCGAAATTGTCGAACAATCCCTCCAGCAGGCGG
Source organism: Opitutales bacterium (assembly GCA_007132315.1). GTDB lineage: Bacteria > Verrucomicrobiota > Verrucomicrobiia > Opitutales > T3Sed10-336 > SLOW01. The sequence continues at coordinate 1,904 of SLOW01000076.1, read as the reverse complement.
AACGAGAGCGATCGTTCCTGTTGCCCCGGTTGCGAGCCGAGGTCAGTCAGGGACGGTCCAAGTCTCCGGTTTTGGGCGATATTTCGGATTTCATCGACCAGTCCACCGACAACCGGTTCGACGCCATGTTGCGGGCGGAGTTCACCGTTCTCGATCCCGCCCTGATCGCCAGCTACCAGGCGGCCCGAAAGGGAGTCGATATTTCCGGAAAAGAGTACGAAACACTGCTGCAGGAGGTCCTGGCACTCACCGCCCAAATCTATTTGACGCACCAGCGCAATCTGAGTCGATTCGAAGTGATCGAGTCGAACATCGAACGCGCTGAAGCCCTGCTCGACCTGGCTCGGAGCCAATTCGAAGCCGGTGTCGCCACCGAAATCGACATCACCCGCGCCAGGGTCACCCTGGCGGGAGAACGCCAGGCCCGCTTGCAGCAGGAAACGGTGGTTTATGACAGTGCTCTGACTTTGAAGCGGCTGTTGGATCTGAATCTGCGACGCGATCTCGAGCTGGAGGAATTCACCGCTCACCGCGAAGCGGAAGGGCCGGAACCGGATGTTGACGAACGGCAGGTTCGGCGGGATCGGCCGGATTTTCGGTTGATCGAGCAGCGGCTGGAACAGAACCGGCTCGAACAGCGGGCCGCGGCTTGGGAAAGGTTTCCGGTCCTGTCGGTGTTCGGGGATTACGGGGTCGCGAGCGAACGGGCTTTCGACGGCGACGAGCAAGAGGTCTGGAGCGCGGGCGTTGCCTTGAGCATGCCCATTTTCGAGGGATTCCGGATTCGCTCCAATCGCATGTTGGCGAATTCGCGCCGGCGGGCGACCGAAATTGAGATGCGGGACCTGGAGGCGGAAATCTCGTCGGAGTTGCTTTTCGCCTGGCAGGACTTGCGTTCGCGCCTGGCGCAGATCGAGGTCGCCGAGGAGAATTTCTCCCTGGCCGAAGACGAACTCCGGCTGGCCCGCACCCGGTTCGAGCAGGGGGTGGCCGACAACCGCGAGGTCATCGACGCCCAGAACCGGCTCGCCCAGGCTTCGGACAATCTGGTCGAAGCGTTCTTCGCCTACAATCTTACCCGCCTCGAGTACGCCCGGGTGCGAGGCGACGTGCGCCTGTTGCTGGGCGATCAGGTGATGTGACATGGCTCCCGAACTGGTCCTTGCCTCCGGCTCCCCGCGGCGCCGCGAAATCCTGGACAAGCTGGGGGTGACGTTTCGCGTTCACCCGGCCGAGGTCGAGGAGGCGGGGCGCGTGACAAGTTCTCCCGAAGCGATGGTTCTCGGCAACGCCCGTTTGAAATGCGAGGCCGTTGCCTCTATATTCAAGGGCAATCCGGTTCTTGGTGCGGATACGTCGGTGTTTCTCGAAGACCGCGTCCTGAACAAGCCGGAGAACCGGGAGGAAGCGTCGTTTATGCTGGGCCAATTGTCTGGGAGAATCCATACCGTGATAACCGGGCTCTGTCTGATCTGGCGAGAGAAGGATCTGACGTGGAGCAAAGCGGTCTGCAGCAGCGTCACCTTCCGCGCCTTTGACTGGGAAACGGCGCGCTCGTATCTGGCCAGGGTCAACCCGCTCGACAAGGCGGGAGCTTACGGCATTCAGGAACACGGAGAGTTGTTGGTGGCATCCTATTCGGGGTCGTTTTCCAATATCATGGGACTCCCCCGGGAAGAGACCGCTCGCGCTCTGGCCCGTTTCGGGATTGAAACCGCTGCGGGGGAGGAGTCATGAAACGCCGCCGCTCGCCCCAACCGAAGCGCGTACTTCTCCGCGGTCGCCCCGTCGGCGGGGCGGCGCCGTTTTTTTTCGTCAGATTCCCATACCGGTCGGTCGCCGTCGGAGTGGCCGGCGCCCTTGTCATGCACGCCCTCCTCATGGCGGTGATGCCGGATCGGCTG
>SLOW01000218.1 GCA_007132315.1 Opitutales bacterium | reverse complement strand
CTATGGGTGCGGAAAAAGAATAAGTAATAATCTTTACCCGAAACCCCGCCCTCCCGCCACAAAAAAATCGCGTTTCCCTCGGTGTCTATGACCTGCGCCCGCTGGCTTGATCGTTTCCATGGTGTTTCCGGAAGATCCCCGTCCGGCATCGGCTGCCTTACAACCTCTGGATTCACGATTGATTCTCCGTGACCGACATTTAATTCTGAAACTTCAAACGTCCAACATGACAATGACTTATCATGCAGGCAGCGAACGGCGCCTTCGTCCTGGTGCTGCGTTGACACCCGTTTTCCCGCCGTCCTGACAATGACATGCCACGAACCGCCACACGCCTGGAAGGCTTCACGGAATCGGTCATCCGCGGGATGACACGCCTGGCGAACGAGCACGGAGCGATCAACCTGTCCCAGGGGTTCCCGGATTTCGATCCGCCGGAGGCCCTTCTGGCCGCGCTGGAGACAGCGACCCGCGGCCCGCACCACCAGTACGCGGTGACGTGGGGCGCGCCGCGATTCCGCCGGGCCCTGGCGCGCAAGATCGGGCGTTGGAACGGCCTGGACATCGATCCGGACCGGCACCTGGTGGTTACGTGCGGCAGCACCGAGGCCATGATGGTCGGCATGATGAGCACCTGCAATCCGGGCGACCGGGTGATCGTGTTTTCGCCCTTTTACGAGAACTACGCCGCCGATGCCATCCTCTCCGGCGCCGAACCGATTTACGTCTCGCTGCGCCCGCCGCACTTCCAATTCGATCGCGACGAACTCGAAAGCGCTTTCCGGCGCAGCCCCAAGGCAATCATTCTCTGCAACCCCTCGAACCCGACCGGAAAGGTGTTTCGCCGGGAGGAACTGCTGGAAATCCTCCGCCTCGCCGAAGAACACGACACCTTCGTGATCACCGACGAACCCTACGAACACCTGGTGTATCCACCGCTCGAACACACCCACTTCGCGGCACTGCCGGGCGCGTTCGATCGGACCATCACCTGCAACTCCCTGTCCAAGACCTACTCGATCACCGGCTGGCGTCTGGGCTACGTCCAGGCTTCGGCGGAAGTCATCGCGCGGGCGCGCAAGGTGCACGATTTTCTGACCGTCGGAGCGGCGGCTCCCCTCCAGGAGGCGGCGGTCGCGGGACTGGAATCGCCGGACGCCTACTACTCCGAACTCCGCGACAGCTACGCCCGCAAGCGCGCGCTGTTCCTCGACTACCTCCGCCGCACCGGCCTCGCCCACTCGGAGCCGGAAGGCGCCTACTACGTGATGGTGGATATCGGACCGCTGGGATTCTCCGACGACACCGCCGCGGCGGAATTCCTGGTTCGCGACATCGGCGTGGCCGGCGTGCCCGGCTCCAGCTTTTTCCGCGAGCCCGAACACCGCTACCTCCGCTTCCATTTCGCCAAAAAAGAAGACACCCTCCACGCCGCCGGCGAACGCCTGCTCAAACTCGGCAAAGCGGGAAGCTGAACGCCGCCGAGGCTGAAGCAAGCGCACGCCGGGGGTTGAGACAATGGTTTCGTGGGGCATGGTGGGTCGTGGCTGCATTTAATCCTGGGAGAATCGGCAGTCGGGGTTAATCGCAAACCGATCGATGCGGGTTTCGCGGCACGATGGCCGAGGCTCGGGAACCGAATGTTCACCGGTTGTCGTATGGCGAGATTGAAACGAGCGGCCAACCGCTGCAACGTTCCTGTCTGGAAAGCGTGACAACTCTCGGCTCCGCGGAACCCCCGGCTCAGGAGCCGGATCATTGGCCGCAAAGAGCACAAGGACGCACCTGGAGAAACACGAGCGCCTTACTGACTAGGTTCTCCCTGTCCTCACGGACAGGCCTGCGGACGGCGGGCTGGAAGCGGACGTGCGACCGAAGCGGAGAACGGGACGGAAACGTTTGGGTTTACTTTCCCGGATCATGATATTGTGTCTAACAGCAGCCCATGCACGCATCCGAAAATCGTCCCGACCAAACCGTCGGCCAGATCGGCGAAATGGCGTTGATTCGCCGTATCGCGCACTGGCTCGGACCGACAAACCCGCTGGAACCGGAGGGTATCGGGGATGACTGTGCGGTGTTTCAGGTCGAAGCCGGCCTTCCCCAGCTGGTGACGACGGATCCGGTGATCGCGAGATACCATTTCGACGCATCCGTGGCGCCCGAATGGGTCGGAGCCAAGCTGCTCAAACGCAACATCAGCGACATCGCGGCCATGGGCGGACGGCCCCGGCGGGCCGTGCTGTCGCTGGCACTTCCGTCCGCCACCGCTCTCGACTGGCTGGAACGGTTTTTCCGGGGTTTGCGCGAAAGCGCCGAGGAGTACGGTGTTCGGGTCGTCGGGGGCGACGTCGCCCAAACCGACGGTCCGGCCGCCGCCTACCTGACTCTGCTCGGCGACGCCCCAGCGGGGCGGGCGCTCACCCGCCGCGGCGCGCGTGCGGGGGATCCGTTATTCGTCACCGGCGAACTCGGCGGCAGCCTTGCGGAGCACCATTACCGCTTCCGCCCCCGGGTGGAAGAGGGGGTATGGCTGGCCGGCCGCCCGGAGGTGCGGGCCATGATCGACGTCAGCGACGGCCTGGCCAAGGACCTCCCCGCGCTCCTGCCGTCCGGATGCCAGGCCGCGCTCGAATGGGACGCTCTCCCGGTGCGCGACAGCGTGACAACCGCCGGCGATAAAGCGGCCGGCTGGTGCCGCGCCCTGACCGACGGGGAGGATTACGAGCTGCTGTTCGCGATCGACGGCCGGGCCTCGATCGATCGATTCGTCCGCGACTGGCGGGCGTCGTTTCCGTGCCGCCTGACGCGGATCGGAACGATCGAAACGGCGAGCGCCTCCGGTCCTCCGGGAATCCGCCTTCCGCCCGGCTATCCGGAACTGGAAAAACTGGCGGCCTACGAACATTTTCGCCCGGGCCCCGACGGCTGATCGCGCACCGGCGTACGGACCATGATCGAAGAGCTGAAACGGGGCCTGACAACACGTTCGCCGGAAGACACGGAAGCGGCGGGGCGGGCGCTGGCCGGGGAATTGCCGCCCGACATCACCCTGGCTTTGAGCGGTCCGCTGGGAACCGGCAAGACGACCTTCGTCCGCGGACTGGCCCGCGGCTGGGGTATCCGGGAAACGGTGATCAGTCCGACGTTCCAGCTCTACGCGGTGTACGACGGCGACCGCAGGCTCGTTCACTTCGACGCCTACCGGCTGGAATCACCGGAAGCGGCGGACGACCTGTTGATTGAGGATTTTCTGGAGCCGCCCTACACATTGGTGGTCGAATGGCCGGAGAAGGTCGCTCCCTGGCTGCCCGAGCCGTGCTTTCAGCTTCTGTTCGGAATCACCGGTGAACACCGACACATCATTCTCCTGAACGAGGAAATGCCGTAACGGGTTCCGCGACAGGTCACCGTGTTCAGTCCGTCCCCGGTTCACGGGACGGCGTCTCCGGCGGCGTTTCGCTCTCGGATTCGGGTGATGCCTCGGGCTGCACCGCCGAATCTCCGGAAGGAGTCTCTTCCGTCGCTGCGGCCGGCTCGGGTGCACTCTCCCCAGCCGGCGACTCACCGTCCGATGGCGCCTCGGACGGCGCGGAATCGGTTTTCGACGCCGGGACGGGTTCGGAGCTCTGGGCGGGCTGCGCGAAGAGGCGTCCGTCGGCGTATTCCGCCACGTAGCCCTCGGTCACCAGCCAGCGCAGATCCAGCAACAGGCGTTTGATGCTCGGGTCCTCCGGCGAAACCGCCGGTGCGCTCTCCGGCGCGGACTCGCTCCCAGCCTCCTCGTCGCCGTTGTTTTGGGCGGTATCCGGTTTCAGGCCCAGGAACGCCTCCGGCAGACGGCTGGCTTGAATCATGGGGTTCCGCTCCAGAAACTGAATCAGGTTCCAGACCGACTCGGCGAACACCTGGTCCGGACGGCGGAACTTGCGCCGCACCGCGCACACGTAAGTGACTCCGTGGGAACCCTTCTTGTAGATATGGAACTTGTGCCGGCGCAGCCGCCCGCGCAACCCGTTGGCCGTGTCCAGCGGGAAGCGTCGCTGTTTTTCCAGCACGGTTTCGATGGAACGCCGGATATCGCCGACGGGCAGATCCCGAATTCCGGTGCCGGGAAAACGGACCGTCTTTGCCGTGCGCACGATCCGCTTGCGGCAGTGGTTCAACAGAAACGACCGCGCCTCCGAGGCCGAGAAGAAGCACGGCCTGTCGCCCTCGACGTCCTCCTTAAATGTGTAACGCGTGCGCTTCTTCATGCTCTCGATCCAGGCATTGATGCTTTCCTCGTCGCGCAGGGTTTCCAGTTTGGCCTTGAATCGCTCGAATGGCATATCCGGGAGGCGCGCGGCGTGGTGATCGCTCAGGATCTGCGTGTAGCGGTGGTAATTCGGCGGCCCGAGCAAAACCCCGGTAATGGAACAACGGCTGACGTACTGAAAATGCCCCTTGGGCG
>SLOW01000190.1 GCA_007132315.1 Opitutales bacterium | reverse complement strand
CGGGGTCTGCCGGGGCATCGCCGAATCGCGCGACGTCCCCGTCTTCTGGGTAAGGGTCATCGCGGTGGTGTTGCTCTTCGTGACCGGCATCTGGCCCGCCGTACTCGTCTATCTGGCCGCGGCCCTGCTGATGAGTCCGGAACCGGTACTTTCCCTGCGCGACGACGACGACCTGGAATTCTACCACTCGTATTCACATTCCCGGAAGATGGCCCTGGCGCGCTTGAAGCGAACCTACGACAACCTCGATCACCGAATCCAACGCATGGAGACAACCGTAACCGGCCGCGAATACGACTGGGACCGCCGCTTCCGCGAGTAATCGAGACGAGCCTTCGGGTTCGCTTGAATGATCACGTCGTCCTTTTCCAATCCTCCAGACGGTGCTACGGAGTCACCGTTCCAACAAGTAGCTCCGCACTGTAAGCCGGAGTCTGATTCTCCCGGTACGCACGCCCCACCCCGCACAAGCGTGCGGTGATCGCCGAGCAGGTCCCGCTCATGCGGGTCCGCCGCTGGCGGCGCCCCGGTATCGCCGCTCAATTTGCCAGCACCAGCAACACGGCGACAAAAATGAGGATTCCGGATATCAATCGGCGGGTCATCACAGCCGTACCAGCCGAACGCTCCACGTTTCCGAAGAACGATCCGATCAGGATGACCAGCAAAATACTCATAATCCCGCGGAGGCTGTACACCACGTTGACAGCGGTTGCGCTTCCGTATGTACTCAGTACATACGCGATGCTGAAGGTTTGCAGAGCAAGCAAAAGGACTCCGGGAGCCAACCAACGCCAGGCCACGCCCGGCATGGCGAGCAAGGGATCGCGAAAGAACGGCATGAATCCGATCGACAAGATGGCCACCATGCCGAATACGATCGGCGCAAAACGCCGAAATCCCCACTCGGCGCCATAGCGTTGCATCAGGACATCACAGACAGCGAAGCTGGCGGCGCTGAGGAGAGCGAAAGCAATGGAAACGACAAGACGCCTCCTGTCAGCGGGACGCCCCACCCGCAACAACCAGACCGACCAGAACGCCAACATCGCCGCGATCCACCAGGCGAGAGGCACGGGCTCCGGCAATATGATGACCGAAATGGCGGCGACAAAAATCACTTTGCTTCCCATCAATGGAGTCGCCACCGAGACGTCGCCTTTGCGCAAAGCCAGTATGGTAAAGGCCTGCCCCAGAAAAACGAATACCGCGGTGATCGCCGGGGCGGACCAGTTTTCCTCCAACAGCCGCCCTTCAGCTCCCACCAGCATCGGGAGAAACAGGACTCCCAGTATGACGTTGGCGACGAATCCCGTGCGCAACACGCCCGCCCCCTCTTCCATAGCACGTTTGAGGAAAAGCGCGCCCAGCGCGTATCCCAAGGCGGACACCAACGGAAACAATAGGAACCACGAACTCATTCCGCAAACAGACAAATTATTCCCGTGATGGCAACCCCGACCGCCGCCACCTCGGAAACACGGGAGCATGGGCAAGGCCAGCGAATGTCGCGGCAAGGGATTTGCGTCCGACGCGCAACAGTGCTAAATCAATCGTTAATGAAATTCATCAGCATTCTTTTCCTCGCAGCCGCCGTTTCCATCGGGGCTTCATCCGAGCCGCTTCTCGATAAACCAAGCCTCGTATCCACCGATTGGCTGGCGGAACGAATCGACCATCCGGAGATCCGGGTCGTCGATGCGCGCTCGGGGCTGGGAGCCTATATCGAAGGGCACCTCCCGGGAGCAATCTACCTGAACACCGAGACCGTCCGCATTTCCGCAGGCGGCGTTCCGGCACGGTTGCTGCCTCCGGAACAGCTGGCGGAATTGCTGGAAAAACTGGGCATTGGGAACGATCATACCGTGGTCATTTATTCAAGCAGCAGTGAAACATTCTCGCACGCCACTTATGTCGCATTCCTGCTGGAATGGCTCGGGCACGAGGCGATCGGCGTCCTGGACGGCGGTTTCGAAAAATGGCAAGCGGAGGACCGGGAACTCACCGATGTGTTTTCCTCCTACGAACGGGCTGTATTCGAGCCCGACCTCGTGCCGGAAATTCTGCTGGACACCCAGGAGGTGCAAACCGCTGCCGCGAACGAGAGCGCCGCTCTGTTGGACGCCCGTCCGCCACAGGCATTTGAAACGGGCCGCATCCCCACAGCCCGGAGCTTCTTCCTGGACAACACGCTGGAGGGAGACGAAGTAACAACGTGGAAGTCACCCGAGCAACTGCGAGCTCTTGCAACGGAGGCCGGTGTCAGCGACGACGAACCGGTCATCACCTATTGCACCAGCGGTCGTCAATCGTCCCAGATCTACTTCAGCCTGCGGCATGTTGCCGGCCTGAGCGACGTCGCGAGCTACGAAGGCTCCTGGATCGAGTGGACCGCCCGGGAGACACCCGTGGAGTCGGCCAGATAGACCAGGAAGCCCGACGGATCTGCCGACTTTGCTACGAACGCCCCGACCCCATTGGCTTACGCACGCTCGACGGTTTGCACCTGGCAACGGCGACTCTCGCTTCCTGCGGGGAAGCCGTGACGACAAACGAACGGATGCTCCTCGCCATGCCGTGCCTCGGTCTCCAGGCAGGTTGATATTTCGATGATACCATGCGCATGTAATCGTGGCTGAATCTCCCCCGGGATCCGGCGATCTTGTCTCCGGGAAAAAGGCTCCACAACTTAACCTGTTCCGCGGTAAATCAGTTTCGAAGCGGATGGCGCCCGCCTTTTGACTTCTCGGCATTTCCCGCGATTTCGGGCATTCCTGGGAAATCCACTGCTCGTCGACGTCAATTACAGATTCTGTAGGTTCGGATTCCAGACGACCTCCCAAATATGCCCGTCAGGATCCTGGAAGGATCCGGAGTACCCGCCCCAGAATGCCTCCTGGGCTTCGGAAAGAATATTCGCGCCGGCGGCTCTGGCTTGGTCCAAGACGGCATCCACCTCATATCTTGATTCAACGTTGTGGCCCAATGTCAACTCCGTCGGCGATACGGTGCCGGGCGGCACTCTCGTGTGATGCGCAATGCTTTCCCGTGGCCAGACGGCCAACTTGAGACCACCCTGCAACTCGAAAAATGCCACGGCTCCGTGTTCAAATTCCTGACCGATAATTCCTTTCGTGGGAAATCCCAGTCCGTCGCGATAAAACGCGACCGACCTATCGAGATCCTCCACTCCAAGCGTGATTACAGAAACATGCGGTTTCATCGGTTATTCTTCACAGAAATAAACTTCAAGTTTGTTGCCGGAAGGATCGTCGAAAAATATCGCATAATAGGTCCGCATGTAAGGCTCGTTCCCCGGACCTTCGATATTCGTCGCTCCCGCCGAGCGAACAATCTCAGCCAGGCGGTCGACTTCATCAATGCCGTCAACCGCGAACGCGAGTCGTGTCGCGTTGGCGATGTGGGTGGGGTCTTCAATAACGCCGAACCATGTAAGTCTGGGAAACTTACCCTCCGCCTGGAACGAAAACGCTCCTTCTCCTCTCCATTCACCCGCGAAGCCCAATTCAGTTCTCCACCGCCAACCATTCCAATTGTTTCAACTCGTTAAGCATCGGCGGATTCCGCCCCCGCTCGGTGCCAATGAACCCCAGTCGGCGGGCCACATACACCAGTAAGGCCTTCCGAACCGGCAATCTCAGCTTCCCCCGGCGCATGCCGTAATCCATCTCCATCGCTTTCCTCTGACCCTCTGAAAGCTCGGGATTCGGGCGGATCACAAGCGTAACGCGCGCCATCCAGTCCGCGTCCACCCGCTCCGGCTCCGAACACGGTTTCGGCTTCCGCCGCCCGGATATCCTTCCCGCCACAAAGTCACGGAAATCCCCGTTGTCGTGACAAAAAGCCCGCACGTGCCAGCGCAACCCATCGTGGGCGAACGTCCGCGGACTGATCCGCCGCCAGTCCGCCCTTCCGGAATGCACCGACCAATACCGTACCTCCAACGATTCCCGCCGGTGCGCAGCCAGCGCGAGAGCACGCATAAGTTCCGCATCCGCGGCCCTCAGCGGCCTTTCCGGTTCGACAACGAAATCAGCGCCGCCGGCCGGCCACGCCGCCGCACCCAGGATCGCCAGATCTCTCCCGAATTCCGGCTCGATCAACAACGGTTCCATATCCGGCGCCGCCTCGTAGCGCCGGGTTCTGACATTGTACGCACAAGCCCCCGGATTTCGCGTCGTGTAATTGACAAGATCATTCGTCGCTTGCGGCGGCGAAATACCGAAAAAATCGCGCAAATCCCTCCGGTTGATATACCCGCGCCAGTAAAGCATCCGCTCGATAAAGCGAAGCCTCTCCCGCTCGCTCCAACTCCAGCCACCCGTTTCATTCCTCATATTTTTTCTTAGTATACTATATTTTATTGTTTTTTCTTTGACAAGCTATTCGTGGCACGAAATCATCGGCCCTGGTCATGAGCCCATCTCTGAAATCAAACCCGACCTGG
>SLOW01000094.1 GCA_007132315.1 Opitutales bacterium | reverse complement strand
GGACCAAGCCCTGCTGTCCGGAGACCCAGGCTTCCGTTCCCTCTATCCGCACGTCGTACAAGGCCGAGTTGCCGGCGGCCGGGACGTTGAGCCGGGTCCAGCTTTGGCCATAGTCAGTGCTGCGGAGAATCACACCGGCGTCGCCGACGATCAGGGCGACACCGCTGGCATCGAGTTCCACGGCATGGAAATTCGCGCCGATGGGAACTTCCGCCGGTGGGGTGATTGGTCCCCAATTGCCGTCGCCGATTCCGGCGCTTCCGGTACGGTAGATCGAACGCTCGTTTCCAACGGCGAGCGCCATGGTCGAACCTGGGGGAAGCGTGCTGTTGCCCAATTGAAAGAGAGCGGAGACCGCGTTCAGGCGGTGCGGGCTCTCGGGCAGAATCTCGGCGAAGGTGTTATCGCCGGTTTGCTGGATAATCAGCGATTGGTTCTGGCCCTTCTGACCGACCAGCATAACTCGCTCCGGTTGCCAGGGGGATGCGCCCATGAAGTAATTGCCGGCGAAAGACACGGTCGGGTGGGCGATTGGCGTCCACTGGGCCAGGTTGGCATCGGTGGTGGTCACCACAACTCCGGACTGTCCCACGGCCCAGGCGCGGAAGCCCAATCCGGAATAGAGGGTGACGTCTTCGAGGACGATTCCCCCGACGACAGGTCGCTGGGTCCAGCCAACCCCGCCGGACGCGGCGTTGACAGTCGTCAGAAGCGTGCCGGTGTCACCGACCGCGATGCCGGTGGAGTTGGTGCGCATGATGAGCGAACGGAGCGTGCTCGCGCTGTCACGCTGGGCGTGCCAGCGCTGCTGCGACCCGGTTCCGGAAAGCGTAACCGTGTGCGGACTGTCGTCGTCGTTGGCTGTAAGCGTCAGGCTACCCGAGACCGCACCGATTTCGGCCGAGCGGAAGGTAATGAAGAAATAGCGGCTCTCGCCCGGCGCCAAGGTGAAGGGATCGGTGTTGGTTTCGAAGGGACCATCCAGGAGGACATCCGATATCTCCAGCGAGGCTTTGCCGAGATTGGTCACAAACATCGTCCGCAGCGCCCCGCCGCCCAGCGGCTGATCGCCGAAGGCCACGGCGTCCTGACTCTGGTAATACAGCGGGACCGCGCGGCCCTGACCGGCCAGGCTGATGGTGGTCGGGCTGGTGATGGTGTTGTGAACGAGTTCGAGGGATTCGGAGAAATCGCCTCCGGCGTTCGGGGTGAAGCGGATTTCCAGTTCGCGCGTTTCGCCGGGGGCCAGGGTGGAAAGGATCGGCTCGACGCGGAAGACGCTGGCGCCGGAGGCGGAAGCGCCCACTATCAGTTGTCCGCCGCCAGTATTGGAAATCTGGATTGTGCGGGTGACCGACGATCCCGTATCCACCTGACCGAACTGAATCGGCGCCGGATCGACTGTTAGGAACGGCGCGTCCGCGTCCGGCTCCCAGCCGAATTCCAGCCGTCCGGTAGCGGCGAAGGTGTGGGGAAGGGCGAAGCCCTGCTGGCCGCTGTCGTAATAAAAGCGGCCGTTCGACTCGATGAGCAACTGGTCGAGAGGTGTGGGCAGCAAAGTGGCGAAGTCGGTCCCGGGGAAGACGGTCAGGCGCGGCGCGGTCAGACTAAGACGCGAGACATCGTTCTGGCGGCTGAAGGACGCGGTTCCTTCACTCAGCCGGAAATGATTGCCCACCCGCACGTCTCCGGACGCGATATTTACCGAGAAGTCGCCGTTGTCCTGCACCTCGAAGGCCTCCAGCACCAGGAGGTCGGAGGAGACGCCGTCGATGCTGAGGCGAGCCCCGGAAGGAATTGAGAAGCCGTTTTCATCGAGCACGGCGTTCAGGCTGCCGCCGTCTTGCGCGGCGATACGGAAATTGCCGAGTTGGATGGGCGGGACGGTGGCCGAACCGGTGAGGCTGACGGTGTCCGGGGTGACAATTAACGTGGCGGTGGCGGTAGCGACGTTGACCGTGCCGAGGGCGCCGCCGGTGACGGTGCCGGTGAGGAACAGGGAGGATTCGGTGAGTTCGACCTCGGCGCCGGCCTGGAGGGTCTCCACTGGCATTCCGGGCAGATCCAGCGTGCCCTCGAGGTTGCCGGTCAGGATGAAGGGGCCGTCGCTGGAAACGGTCAGGCCGGCGCTGCTGCCGTCGACGACGGCGAAGTTGAGGTTCCGTTCGTTGGGAGCGCCGGGGAAAGCCGTCACCGCCAGGTCCAGGGGAATGTCCAGGCTCAGGGACGCGGAGGCCAGACCGTTGCCGTTCAACGTCGCGGTGAAGCTGTGGGTGGCGTCGCCGATCCGCATGGCCGGCGTGCCGCCCAGGTCGCGCAGGACCAGGCCTCCGCTCAGGCTGACCGTGGCGGCCCAGGCGTCTTCGGTGGAGAACGTGAACGGATCGTTTTCGGTGTCACCGTGGATCAGCACCTGCAAGTCCTCGCCGAATACCGGGAGACTGACGAGGGCGGGGTGGACACTCAGTTCGGCGGACGGTTGGGTTTCTCCGCGGGTCGCGCGAAAGGCCGCGCCCAACCGGTCGCCGCCGTCAAGCGGCGTGATCTGCATGAGGGGGCCGAGTGTGATCGGATCGAGTTCGCCCGAGGCGGCGAAGATGTTTTCGCCTACCGCGGGATCGCTGTGGAATTCGAACGACACATCGTATAGGGCCACGTTGCCGGGCAAGGTGATCAATGGTGCGTCCAACAGGCCGACCAGGGCGGGAAGTCCGTCGGCGCTCGGGAAGACACCCAGTTCGGCGTTTTCGATGTTCACCAGCTCATGGCCCTGGAACGAAAACCCGAACTGCCCCTGTACCGCGATACCGCCCATGCGGCGGGCTTCGGCGATGGGACCGGATCCGGGGAAGTTCGGGTCGAAGAAGGGCGAATAAGCCACCAACTGTGCCGAGGTGCCGGCGCTGAGGAAGTCCGACAAGACTTCGGGCACCCGGAAGTTGTCCATGTGGACCTGCAACGACGCTTTGGGTAAATCGTCGAAAAGACTGGCGGCGAAGGATTCGATGAGCTGGTTGGCGGCGACCTGGGTCGGGCCGGAGTCGATCAGGGTGTTGACTTCCGCTTCCCATTCTTCGAACCGGTCCTCGATCGGACGCAAGGGTGTTTGCCGGATTTCGAAAACCAGCCCGGCGCTTTCGATAAAGGACTCCAGCCAGGACTCCTCGGGGACACCCGCCGTGATCCGGAACAGGCCGTCGCCGCCGACTTCCGGGTCGGGGGGCACCGCCAGAATGGAGGCGTCGGCGATGGGCACCCCGAGCAGCCGGCTTTCCAGTTCGCCCATAAAAAAGAACTGTTCCGCCGGGTAGAAGGCCTGCATGCCGACCGCGGACGGATCGACGCTCATGATCGCGTCCATCAGGTGGCGCGGGGTCAGCGGGTTTCCTTGCCCGTCGTTGAACATGGGCGGGTTGGGCGCGGGAACGTAAAGCGAGAGGTTACCGACTTCACTGGTCGCCAGGAGGTAATCACCGATGTAATCCGCCGCCATCCCGAGGCGGTCGAGGAAACCGGTGTCCCCGCTGAAGATTTCCGGCAGGAAATCCGGCGGCGCGTCCACCAAGGCGCGCGGCAGCAGGAGGTCGCCGGCGGCCAGGATTCCGCCGTGCGGGAAGTAATCCACGGCGAAACTCTTTCCTTCCAATTGCGCCCGTTCCGGCGATCCGTCCGGGTAAATCGTAAAGAGATCCTCGGCGTCGCCTTTCCACAGCGGATTCGCCAGAACGCCCTGGCGTACCGCCTGCATCATGACGTCGGCGCGGTGGGGGAGCGGCGGTTCGCGGTCTTCCGGACGCACGTGGGTGTAACCGGGGCGGGCCGGGTGTTCGAGCAGGTTGGGCATCACGACCCGCGACTGCAGGCTCGCCATTTTCAAACCGAACGGATTGATCTGCATGCCGGTGGTGATCGTCGCGTTCTCCAGGAAATGATCGAAGCCGTCAGCCAGCAGATCGGTCAGGTTGTCGAGCGACGCGAAGTCGCCGCGCACGCCGCCGAGAACGAACGCGGCGGGATCGGGAAATCCGAGCCCGAACCCGAACTCGGCCTGGTCGAGCGGGGGCAGGATGGAGAGGCCCACCGTGTAAAGCAGCAGTTGGGTCGGCGAGTAGGCGAACCGTCCCGCCAGGGTGAAGGTGCCGTCGTCGGCGTCGCGCTGGGCGGCGATGTTGACTTCCATCGACGGTTCGCCCAGGGCGATGCCGAAGATTTTCGGCTGCGCCTGACCGCAGAGCGTGAAGGAAGGCTGGAAGGCATCGAAACTTTCCTCCAGCAGGGCGAGGACGCAGGTCATCAAGTTCGCCGGGTCGGCGCCGGGGTCGCTGAAGAGCTGCGCCATGAAGGCGACCTTTTCTTCGTTGGTCATCAACTCGACGGCATCCGCCGGCGGCAGGCCGCTCAGTTCGGGCGCCACCTTGTCGAGAACCGAGGTGAAGACCTCGTCGCCGATGCAACCGATGAACAGGCCGAAGCTC
>SLOW01000201.1 GCA_007132315.1 Opitutales bacterium | reverse complement strand
CAGGGACAAACGGGGGAACATTGTTTTTCGCTTTCATTTAATTAAACAATTATGTTTAATTAAATAATCCTTCGGCACGGCGCTTGTCAAGAGCTATTGTAAACAATAGTGTTCATCAAAATGAAACGAAAGAAACGAGCGTACCGTCAGGAAGCGCGCCGCCGGAAAGCAGCCGATACCCGGTCGCGCATTGCCCAGGCGGCGATGGAGTTGCACGGTGAAGTCGGGCCGCGCCGGACGACGATCTCGGCGATCGCCGAGCGCGCCGGGGTCGAGAGACTGACCGTTTACCGGCACTTTCCCGACAGCGAAGCGCTTTTTGCGGGATGCTCCGAACGCTTCCGCGAACTCAACCCGCCGCCCTCCCCGGACCTGTGGCGCTCTATCGCCGCCCGCGAGAAAAGGGCGCGAAAGCTCCTGGGCGAGCTTTACGCTTACTTCGGTCGCGTCGCGCCCATGCTCGACCGGCTTTATCGGGACTCCGGCGAGATACCTGCCCTGGACCGGCAGCTCGAGCAGTTCGACGAGTACCTGGATGCGCTGGCGGTGGACCTGGCGGCCACACAAGGCGGCCGCTCATCGCGCCTGAAAGTCAGCGCCCGTCTGCTGACGCGCTTCTCGACCTGGTCCGAACTCGGCCGGGGAAAACTTGGGCACCGGGCGAGGGTTGACCTCGCCCTCACCTTTCTCCAGGCCGCTGGCAAAAAGAAGATCCGGAGTGCCCGTACGCGAATTAACGCAAAGTGACCCGCTCGGTTAATGCTTTCGACCTGCAGAACTCATCGTGTATCTCATATCATTATTGGGTGACCAACCGGCCTTACTCGCGCTCAAGCGAATGACCCGCGGCCATGGGACGGAAACGATACGTTGAATCCGTTTCCGTATCCACGGCCTCGACTTCACCGCCGTAGCGGACGCTCAGAGGTTCACCGCGCAGGGAGTGGATCCGCGCTTCGGTGAGTTTCCCGTCGGCCCATGCTATGTCCACCTCGAATCCGCCGCGCGCCCGCAGACCCTTGACCTCGCCGTACGGCCAGGCTTTTGGCAGAGCCGGCAGCAGGTGGATTTTTCCGGTATGGCTTTGCACGAGCATTTCGGCGATTCCCGAAGTGAAGCCGAAGTTTCCGTCGATCTGGTATGGGGGGTGGGCGCCGAGCAAGTTTGGGAAAACGTCGCCGCGACCGCCGTAGTAGATTCCTTCGATGCGTCCAACGGGCCGCAATGCGTTCTTGGCGATGAGGTAGGCGCGGTCGCCGTCGAGGAAACGAGCCCAAAGGTTGACCTTCCAGCCCAACGCCCAGCCTGTGCCATCGTCGCCGCGGAGTTCGAGGGAACGTTGCGCGGCCTCGAAAAAGTCCGGCGTTTCGGGTGTGATGTCACTGCCGGGATAGGCCGGAAACAGATGGGACACGTGGCGGTGCCCTGGATCCAGTTCACGGTAATCGCGGTACTATTCCTGCAGTTGGCCGCGTTCTCCGATTCGGTAAGGGAAGAGGCGGTTGCGGGATTTCTGTATTATTTCAATGAATACCGCATCGATTTCCAGAACTGTATGGACATCGACGATACGATCGAAAAGTTCCCGAAGAATCGCCATGTCCATCGTCGCCGCCATACTTACGCTGGCCCGTTGTCCATCGGGGGTCTCAAAGCCGATCTCAGGGGAGGTTGAGGGAATTGTGACCAGGCTGCCCTCCTTGAGAGAGCGAATAAATGGACGGGCTTGACTTGTCGATGGAGATTATTGATCCGTGACATCCTCGTCAGGAAAGGCAACGTCGCAAAATGAGGTCAGGCGGAACACTGGAGTTGCTTCATTGCGACACCTTTTGTTTTCGGCTTCCCACTGTTCTCCGGGGGCGGATCAAGATGTGGTAGCCTCGTCCGTGAGAACACGCAACGGTGTGCTTAAGCCGCCGCACCCTTTCCCGGAGCTGGAGAGGTCCTTGCAGGGCCCCCATTCGTCTCTTGTAGAAGTGCGCTCCGACGTGAGCCGCTCCCGGTAAAAACTTCCTTGCCCAACGTGCCCCACCTTTTCATATTTTTCCTCAACCGAGTGAAAAATCACTCCACAACCTGTCTCAAAGGCCTACCCCGAAAGTAACGAACGATGAATACAAAGAAAACCCGTCAGTTAGTCGCTCTTGTTTCTGCCTTCGCGGCAGCCGCGGGCAGCGTTGCACACGCGAACAGCCTGCTTGGCGAGCGCTACCTCGGCGTCAACACGGGTTACGAACGTGTCTCGGGGTTCGGGGAATCCGTCGATGGGTGGGGCCCGGCGGCGAATTCAATTTCCCATTGGCCGAAGAACCCTGCCATTTCGGCTTGGATCTAAATCCCGGCATAGATTATACCCGGGTAAGTGAGTCGCAGGTAACGGTCACGTCAACCCGGATCGGTGCTCTGCTACGCGGTTATTTGCTTATCGAGGATTCAATCAAGCCCTTTGCCGGAGCCGGATTGGATTTCGTCCGCTGAAAAGCGTCCGCATTCGGCTTCTCGGACAGCGACTGGGACGATTTCTGGACATTGGGAGCACAGGCGGCCTATTGGTTCGATGATCTTTGGGCCGGAACCTTGAGGATTTCCCATACCGACTTCGATCAAGGGTTCGATTTGCTCGGAGTTCGGGCCGGGCTGGCGGTGGCATTTTAGAAGCCCATTGGCCGGAGGAAAAGCGGCGCGTTCAATGTGGCACTAAGCTGAATGCTGCTCGGTTAAGGCGATTTTTCGGTCCCGGCGTCCGGCTTGTAGCGTGCCCGCTTGCCCCGACCTGTCGGGGGTGCGTCCGGACCACAATCGCCGGAGGCGCTCGCAAGCGAGCACACTCCGTTGGACGACCGAGTCGCCTCGGAACGGTAATTCCGACAACCTGCTCTAACCAAGCGCCATTCACCTTACGACCCTAAGATGAGGAAACGCAACACCGACTGCATTGAGGATTGAGATTGGCTCGACCCTTGAGAACTCCGACAGAGATTTAAGATAAAAGGTAATTTCTTATCGAGTAACAATATTTTATTCTTTCAAGACAGCACTCCCCTCATTCAGGCTGTCCATATAAAACGAATAATGACAAAGCAGTCGACCCTCCGACCCAGGCCTTTTCGGAGCAATGCTGGTCGCCTATTTTCGACCGGTGCCGCACTTTGTTGCGGAATCGCTGCATTTTCGCAGTTACCCGCTCAATTCAGCGAATTGCGGGCGGATATCAATTCTCACGAAGCAGAGATCATGGGAGCGGACTCCGAAGGCTTTCTCCATCGTTTGCAATGGCGCGGCGTTATTTCGGTTTCGAATCGCTTTCAGTTCAGCATATACGATCCGGAGAGACGCACAAGCTTCTGGATCGGGATAAATGAGACTCGGTCGGGGGTGAGCGTCGCGAGCTATGACGAGGACGCCGGTCAGGTGACCCTGCGTCATCGCGATGCGTCGCGGACGTTCTCTTTGAACCGCTCTTCAACTCGGACCGGCACCGTGCCGGAGGACGCATCGACGGAACGCTTACGCTTCTCTTCGCTTGCCAGAGAAGCAAAAGACGCCTTCGATCGGGGCGAACTCGAGGACGCCCAACTGTATGCAATCGAACTGCTTGCACTGTCCTAACGCTACGCCGATGACTGGAACTACGGCAATGCCATTCATGACGCGCACATGGTTCTCGGACGACTCGCTCTTACCGACGGACGCATTGAAGAAGCAAAGGAGTTGCTGCTCGAGTCCGGACGGAGTCCGGACTCGCCCCAACTCAACAGTTTCGGCCAGAATATGAGCCTGGCCCATGACCTCTTGGCCGCGGGAGAATCGGATGCGGTACTGGAGTATTTCGAACTCACCCGTTCGTTCTGGGAGATGGGGAAGGAACGTCTGGATCGTTGGAGCAATCAGGTTCACGCCGGCAAGGTCCCCGATTTTCAAGCCAACCTCTATTATTAAAATGACCGATACACCATCGCCGAAAGGCCGTATTCAAACTTTTGCGACAACGGCAGCACGTGTTCTCCGGGTGGCGATCGCGGCCTGGGGGACTCTGGGAGTTGTTTTCTGCATGTTGATTCTCGTTTGGGTGGCGTTCATCATCCCGACCGGCGCCGCGTCGGCGGACCAAAGCTTCTTCATCATGTTGGCCGCGCTCCTGAAGATTGCTTTCTCTTTCCTGGCCATGCGCCAACTCCGCCGTTTTTTCGTACGACTCCAAGCCGGGGAAATATTCGATCGCTCGGGAATCGATGTTTTGTGGCGGGTGGGAGCTTATTGCCTCCCCTACGGAGTGGTTGCGGTCACGGTTCGGATCTGGCGTATGGCGGAATCGGATTATTCGTTTCTGCCCGGGATTTCCGGTTACACCGTCATGGTCGCCGAATTCCTTCCCAGCATCACACCGTGGGTCGTGGGCGCCGTCTTGATCCTTTTCTCCTGGCTGCTCAGGGAAGGCGCGAACATCGAAGAGGAAAACCGGTTAACCATTTAGCATGCGTATTGTCGTCAATCTCGATGTGATGCTGGCAAAGCGAAAGCGCAAGCTGCAAGACCTGGCGGAAGAAATCGGAATCACTCCGCAAAACCTTTCGGTCTTAAAAGCCGGCCGCGCGAAGGCGATCCGTTTCAGTACGCTGGCGGCGATCTGTAAAGCGCTGGAATGCCAACCCAGGGACATTCTCGAATATCGGGATTAGCACGAACGCCCCCCTTCCCGGAGAAGACGCGCGGCGAGACGAAGGAGCGCGGCGAGGCGAAGGAGCGCAACGAGCGATCCCGCGAAAAAGTTGGAGGCCTTGTATTTCATCATATCCATGGCTGTCCGCCTTCCTCTAGTCATCCAGTAATTCCACAACGATTCGCATGTATCGACTGTCGTTTTTCGAGACGGGTTCGCGGTCGCGGACCACCACCCGCTCGGTGGAATCATCAACGGGAATCACCTGCACTATGTGTGTGTCGTCGATTTGTTCCCAGTCCTCCTCCATGTTACTGCGTCCCTTCACACGGTAATCGACCGCGGCGTTTGTTCTTCGAGTGAACGAAAGCGTCAGGTATTCTTCTTCCTCACCGTCCGGCACCATGGTGTCCGAAGCCGGAAGATCCGATTGCGCGGGGTTCTGAGGATCCATGACGAACGCGAAGCGCAGTAAATTCGGGATGCCATGGCCTCCCGGATCCGCGTCGGGAAGCATGTCCGCAGGATCCGTCCCAGCGGGGAAGGCCTCCTCCGCCCAACCATCAAACGTCTCCGGATCATCCTCGATATCGGCTTCAAAATGAGCGACGAGGGTTCGGTGCCGTTCGGCGGTAAACTCGAGCACTGGTTCACTTCCGATCTGCAGACCGCCTTCCGTCCATTTCACGAACACAAACCCGGACGCGGCTTCGGCGGAGAGTGTCACGTCCGCTCCCGCTGCATAGTCGCCGCTGCCGGTCACGGTGCCTCCGCCCGATGGATGGGCTGCGGTCGTGACAGTGAAACCGGAGGGGGCGTCGGACTTGATCGCGAGGCTGAAATTGCCGCCCGCCGCGACAGACACCCAGAATGCGCTGTCGTCCACCAAGCTCGGGGTGCTGCGCAAAAACAACAAACCGTCACCAATTTGCCCGTCACCGGCGGATCCCCACGCCCAAAGCGAGCCGTCATCTCTCACGGCCATCGTATGACGGGAGAACCCGGCCACGCTGCGCCAGCCCAAGGCATCTCCCACACGGGTCGGCTCAAGGTGATCGCCCGAGGTTCCCGTCCCGAGCACGGAAGATACATTGCGTCCCCAGGCGTAGAGCTTTCCGCCGTGCCGGATACCGAACGAATGAAAGTCAGCGGCATGAACGTAGATCCAGTCACTGTGCCCGCCGATCCGAGCCGGTGCGTCGCGCCGGGTTGTCGTGCCGTCGCCCAAGCGTCCGTTGCCGTTGTTTCCCCATGCCCACAGTGTGCCGTCGGATCGCACAGCCAGACCATGATTCGCGCCCGCCGAAACAACGGCCCACTGGTTGTCCGGACCTTCATCTCCGGCGAGGAGAATCTGCTGCGGGGTCGCCCGCGTTCCACCGGCCGAGCCCTCGCCAATTTGACCGCTCGCGTTACTGCCCCAGGCCCAGAGTGTTCCGTTTTCCGCGAGCGCGAGGGTAAAGGAGGTATGCACACTGACCGAGCGCCAACCGCCGTCCGGTCCCTCGACCTGCGTGGGCGAGGCCGCGTCCACAGTGGTTCCGTGCCCCAACTGCCCCGAACTATTGAGACCCCATGACCAGAGGGTTCCCTCGTCCGTGATCGCGGCGGCGTATTGCCGCCCCGAAGCGACATACGTCCAACGGGTATCCGCTTCCGGATTGTCTCCGGGGTTGAGCGTGATCTCAACCGGCAACAGCCTCGTCGCGGTCGTTCCGTCTCCGACCTGTCCGCGCTCGTTGCTTCCCCAGCCCCAGAGCGTGCCGTCGTCGCGGACGCCGTGGGCAGCGTCGCTTCCCGCCCCAAGCATGGACCAATTCCCGGCGTCGATTTCGGTCCGTTCGGTGATCGTCCCGTTTACGCCCGTTCCCGCCTGCCCGCGGAATGTGGTGCCCCACGCGCGCAAACTGGACGCCGCAGCGCTGCTTGCCTCCACGCCCAGCGTGTGATTGCCTTCGGTCGTGGGACCGCCGCCAACCGCTACGGCCGTCCAGTCTCCGCCTCCGTCGACTTCAACCGGACTCTCGCGGGAGGCAATAGATCCGTCCCCGAGCTGCCCGAAAGTGTTCGCTCCCCAAAGCCATAGGCTGCGGTCTTCGCCCTCCCGGATCCCGGCGCTGTGGCGGTATTGCGTGTTGACATACACCCAATCTTCGAAGTCGCCGATCTGAACGGGAACCGAACTCGAACTCAGCGCTCCGTCCCCGAGGACACCATGCGTGTTGGAGCCCCACGCCCACAACGTGCCGTCGCTCCGGAGGGCAAGTGTGTGATGAAAACCGGCGGAAACCAGAGTCCATTCGTCGTCGGGAATTCCGTCGACCTTCACCTGCTCGGGTCTGTCGAGGTGCGCGATTTCCCCATGCCCGAGGCGGCCGTTTGACCCGCTGCCCCATGTCCACAGCGTGCCGTCCTCGGCCAACGCCGCGCTGTGCCCGTCGCCGGCGGATACCGCCGCCCATTCCCGGCCCTCCACCTCGATGCGGACGGGCTCGTACCGGTCGGATTCCCCGCCGTCCCCAAGCTGTCCCCAGTTGTTGCGGCCCCACGCCCATAGAGTCCGGACCTCAGTATTGCCGTCTGTTGTCTCGACACGTATCCCGAGGGAATGGTCGCGTCCCGCGCTCACCGTTTCCCAGTCCTGGTCCGTTCCTATCCGGACAGGCACGTTGCTACTGGTGGTGGTTCCATCGCCCAATTGGCCGTAAAAGTTTCGCCCCCAGCCCCATAGAGTGCCGTCTTCTTTCACGGCGAGGGAATGCCTAAGTGAACCGGCGCTGATGTCCGCCCAATCATCGTCGTCCCCCACCTGTTCGGGCACATCGCGGGAAGTAAAAGTCAAAGATAACCCGATCCCGGCCCCCAGTTGTCCCGAGCTATTCGATCCCCAGCTCCACAGGGTTCCGTCCTCCCGGATGGCGAGGGAAAGGCCCGCTCCAGCACTCACCTTGACCCAGTCGCCCGTCGGTTGCGCGGGCGTCTGCGGCGTTGTGTAGTAGGGCGGAATACCCAAGCCGAGCTGGCCGCGGTCATTTCCGCCCCAGCTCATCGCCGTCCCGGCTCCGGAAGGGGCGGGGACGCTTTCAAAATGCGCGAGCAACGTCCGGGTACCTGTCGCCTCAAAGGAATATTCGCCGACGGCGGAAACTTCCCCCCCGTCTTCGGTCCAGCGGACGAACCGGTATCCGACAGCCGCATAGGCGGTGACGGTCACCGGATCGCCGGCCTCATACGAACCGCCGCCGACAACCTCTCCGCCGTCGCCGGGAACCGAATAAACGGATACTTGAAACTCATCCTCTCCAGGCGTTTCCGCCGTGAAGACCGCCACGAGGTCGCGGTCACCCGCCACGACGAACGTGTATTCGGCGTCCGTCGATACATCCGCGCCGTCCTCGGTCCAAGCGGAGAACACATACCCCTCGTTCGCATCGGCCGTGAGGGTTGCCTCCGCCCCCGCCGCAAACGCACCGCTTCCGCCGACCGTTCCGCCCTCGGTCGGCTCCGCCTCTGCGTTTATAAGATGAATATCAGGCTCGTCGGCTTCAAACTCAGCCTCAAGGGTACGATCACCGTTGACGGAAACGAGGTGAAACCGGTTTGTTGACACTACGACACCGTTCTCGACCCATGCGGAAAAGGCGTATCCTTCCGCCTCCTGCGCTAAAACACCGGCAAGGCTGCCGGCGGGATATTCTCCAGCGCCCGAAACCGTTCCGGCATCCGGCGGGTCGGCAAAAACGGCAACATCGTAATGCAGTGGTTTGGCCTCGGAACGCACACCCACGGAGTGGTGGTCCCCGACGGCGGCAGATGTCCACCAACCTCCGTCGTCCACCGGCTGGGGCGTCCACTGTGTCGTGCTTCCGCCTTCCCCCAACTGTCCGTCCCCTCCCCGGCCCCAACTCCAAAGACTCCCGTCCTTCTTCACGCCGAGCGTGTGGTAGGCGTGGGTGGCGACAAAGCGCCAGTCGTTATCCTCACCCACTTGGACCGGTTCGGTCCGTGCCCATCCTCCACTGACTCCTAATTGGCCGAAAAAATTCTCTCCCCATGCCCACAACGTCCCGTCCGACCGAATGGCCAAAGTGTGTTCATGCCCGGCCGAAACAAACACCCAGTACTCGCCTTCTTCGCTAATCTTAATCGGCTCATGGCGGTCGCTGGTTGTTCCGTCACCCAATTGACCATTCTCATTACTGCCCCACGCCCATAGCGAACCATCCTCCCGCAAGGCGACGGAGTGCCCTCGAATGCTGATCATACTGCTGCCGACGGCCACCGCAACCCAGCCGCCGTCGGCAGCGCCGTCGGCGAACACTTGCACAGGTGTGGACCGAACGGTCGTGGTGCCGTCACCCACTTGACCGAAATTGTTCTGCCCCCAGGACCACAATGTGCCGTCGTCCTTGATTGCAAGAGAATGGTTTCCCGCGCCCGCGACTCCACTCCAATCGTCTTCGGTGCCGATTTGTGTCGGCTGCAACCTTGAGATGAAGCCACCGGGGAGTCCCAGAAACCCAAAACCCCACCCCCAAAGTGTGCCGTCATCGCGAATCGCGTGAGCATGCGAAACCGCCTTTGCAACCGTTTTCCATGAATCATCCGACCACCTCACGGGTGCGGCACGCAGGTCCGTCGAGTTGTCTCCAAGCTGCCCGCTGCCGTTTGCTCCCCACGCCCACAGCGTTCCATCGTCGGCAATGCCCAGCGAGGAATCCCTACCGGCGGCCACATGCCGCCAGCCTTCCGGCTCCGGAAGAAAGCCCGGACTGACTTCTTCCACTCGTTCGGGTGCGCGCACATTGCCGAAGGTTCCGTTCGCCAATTGTCCGTTTTGGCCGAAACCCCAGCCCCAAAGACTCCGGCCCGGCGGTCCCTCGGTTTCCTCTTCCCGGAGGCCGAGGGCATACAGCCCGAGTTGGGTCTGTACATTGACAATGGGCGTTGTACCCTCCAAGTGAACCGCAGTCCATCCTCCCTCCGGTTCAACCCTTTCCGGTACCGTCCGCCTCTCCAGCGTCCCGTCGCCGATCTGACCGAAAGAATTATCTCCCCACACCCACAAATGCCCCCCTTCGCGGATGCCCCCGCTGTTTCCGTCGCCCGCGACAACGCTCGTCCAGTCATCCCACTCCCCGATTTGCAGTGGAACATCACTGAAGGTGAGTTCAGTGCCGCCCGCGCCAATCTGCCCTGAGCGGTTTCCGCCCCACGCCCAGAGTTCACCGCTCCGTAATGCCATGGTGTGAAAACGCCCCGCCGCCACTTCGTCCCATCCGTCATCGTCTTCGCCCTCCACCAACACCTGAACCGGAGAAAGCCGATTGTCCGAATCCCCCGCTCCCAATTGTCCGCGAGTGTTCCATCCCCATGACCAGAGAGTTCCATCAGAAAGAATCGCCATCGAGTGACTGCTGCCGGCGGCGGCCGAACTCCACTGCACTCCAACTCCTCCGCCGGGAACCGGGATCTCCACGGGCGATTCGCGGTGTTCCCCGGTGCCGTCTCCCAGTTGTCCCGACGCGTTCGAGCCCCAGGCCCAAAGTGTGCCATCCTCCCGAATAGCCATCGAGTGCGAGCCCCCGGCGGCGACCTTCCGCCATGGGTTGCCATCGCCGTCGTCGACCAGCGTCGGCTCTGAACGCGACATCGTATCCCCGAGCCCTAACTGACCCTGAAAATTGAATCCCCCCCATGCGTAGAGTTCACCTTCATCGGTAACCGCGAGCGTGTGATACGATCCGGACGCTACCGCGACCCAATGATCCTCGCTACCAATCTGAGCCGGTTCACTACGGTCGATGTCGGTCCCCAGTCCCAACTCGTTCCGCGCATTGTGGCCCCACGCCCACAATGTGCCGTCGTCTTTCAATGCGACGGCGAAACCGGTCCCGCCGGTGACATACGCCCAATCGGCAGCCTCTGTGATTTCGCGACCGGGCACCGGTTGAATTCCTGTCAACCCCAGACCCAACTGGCCGTAAGTGTTCGATCCCCAAGACCATAATTGAGCGTCGGTTTCGGCGGAAGCGGCGGAGGCGAACGAAAGGAGCGCAACGAGCGATCCCGCGAAAAAATTTGAGGCTTTGTACTTCATAACGGCTTTGATGGGCTTCGGTTTTTCACAAATTAGTTTTGCACAACGGATGCCGTCGAATGCTTCCAGACACCCTTCATACTGCTAAAGCGTCGTTTCGCAGGCATTTGCACCGAGAATTATAAAAAAATGTCAAAATCTCCGCCAAAAGCGGCGGTGAAGGGCGCGGAGCGCCGAGGTGAGCCGACTCAACCGATCGAAAACCGTCGATGCGGCTGGCCTGATCCAATCGTTAAACCGATGCGGCCGGTTTCATAAAGTCGCAGGCGCGACGTCTTTCCGGAGATAAGCGCCGCTATGGTATCCGCACAGGGCACGGAACGGGTTCCCGATTCAGGTGCCGCCGTAAATCGGCGGCCAGTCCGCCGGCTGTTTTATAGCGACGACCCGGGTCCTTCTCCAAGCACCTCATGACGATCCCGTCCAGTTCGCCGCGGACCGCCGACACGAGGCTGCCGATCGCCTTCGGCTCCCGCATGGAAGAATGCATGCTTTTGAGTTTCGCCGCAGGCGTCGGCGGCTCCACATCGCAAATTCTTCTCCGTATCTCGTCGAATCCAAGCTTCTCCTGGCTCCGTATCTCAAAGGGAGTCCTTCCGGCAAGCAATTCATAGAGCAGCCCTCCGAGACTGTACACGTCGCTACGGGGATCAATGTCGGCGGCGTCGGTCATAAGCGCCTGTTCCGGACTCATGTAATCCGGAGTCCCCACAAACAGCCGATCAGCCGAGGTCTCCGCCACACTGTTGGACAGACGCGATCCGATCATGGATTTGGCAATACCGAAATCAATAATTTTGGGTATTCCGTCGTCGTGCGAGACAAGAACATTGAACGGCTTTAAGTCCCTATGGACAACTCCCTTTTTATGCACGTACTGCACGGCATCGCAAATATCAATAAAAAGCTTCAGGCGTTCGGCGACCTGCAAGCGTTTATTATCGCAATACTCCGTGATCGAGATCCCACGCACCATTTCCATTACAAAGAAAGGACGTCCGGCGGCCGTGGCTCCCGAGTCGAGGAATGTCACGATATTGGGATGATCCATCATCGCCAGTGCCTTTTGCTCATCCTCGAAGCACGCGACGATACTCCGGGATTCCATTCCCAACTTAACGATCTTCAAGGCCACACGGCGCCGAACGGGAGACTCCCGGTTCGCCGAATAGACCATCCCCCAACCCCCTTCGCCGACCTTTTCGAGAAGTCGGTAACCCCCGATGCGGTCGCCAGGTTTTTCGACGGCACACCCTCCGAACTCAATGGCGGGGCGCTCCAGAAAACGACCCGCCCGCCGATGTGCTTCAACCAGACGCTCCACCTCCGCTCTCAGTTCGATGTCACCGCCACAAGCGCTATCCAGGCACGCAATCCGTTCTGCCGGCGAATCGCAGAAAACTACCTCCGAAAAAATCCTGGGGATACGTTTAAATTTTTCATTCATGGACGAAAACCATCTCTATGCCGGGAATGGCGACCCTTTCGACACAGCATTCCAAAGCCACACCAGAAAGAATCGTATTCAGCCGCAACGGGTTTCTACTCGCGCAAAAGTTCCTCCAACAGCCAGGCGCGGGCGTAAGCCCAAAGGCCATCGGCGGAGCGGCGCGAGAGCCCCATCATCTCGGCCGCCTCCCGGTGGCTGAATCCAGCGAAAAATCGCAGTTCCACCAGACGCACCGCTTCAGGTGAAACCTGTGCGAAATTCTCCAAAGCCCCGTCCAGCGCCAGCAGCATCTCGTCCTTAACCGCCCCGCCGGAAACGCATTCGTTAAAATCAATCCGCGTCCATCCGCCACCACGTTTCAACCTCTGCTTGGAGCGAGCGTTTTCGATCAGAATGCGGCGCATCGCCGTGGCGGCGGCGGCGAGAAGGTGGCGCAAATTTTTCCAGTCACGAATCTCGTCCTTTACGAGGCGCAGCCAAGCCTCGTGGACCAAGGCGGTAGGCTGAAGGGTTTGCCCCGGGCACTCGTGGGAGAACTTTCGGGCCGCCAACTGGCGTAACTGCGCATATATAACAGGAACCAGATCAAAAGCGGTCACCTTTTCATCAATTGCCAGAGCTTCCAGAAGTCGGGTGACTTCGGGCATTGAGCAGCAAACAGCAGAAGCGCTGGAATCCTTGGTGGACACGGAATTGAGAAGTGTTGAATCGGAGTGCTTCGATGGTATGCCCGGTAAGCCAGGATTAACTACGGACTTTTTCGGAATGGATTCTCCTAATAAGGATTGGCGCGGGTCTCGGACACAAGAAACGGCATTAATCCACCGTATTAGCCATATTAGCAAAACTTGCCGCCCCACCCAACGACAAAAAGTCATGATTTCGAGGTTGTTCGAAATCCGGCAGCAAAAAACCGCAAATGCAAACCAGACAATCCAATTACATAATATATTTGTTTAAAATTATTTACACAACGCACCTGAACGGTTTGCGCATGTGTCGCAAAAGGTTTTGGTGCCGCCTTCAAAAGAATCCCTTGGATCGAATTCCGATTTTTCCTGATGTCGGAATAATGAAATCACGGTGCGATTTTTTGGATACTTCGACGAGCAATGGGCCAAAAAATACTTTGGACGCCTCACTGTTCGCTGCGGGTTCCGTACTCCTGTCTGAAGCACGGCGCTACATATCCACGGATCGATCGCGTAGGTCCAGGCTTTAGCCGGACTCTCCCAGGCGGGCAGGGTTAAGGCCTTATTCCAGTGCTCCCTCTGCGCTCATCCCGTCTCTGCGGTGCCTATTTTAAACCCGTCGACCCACAGATTTCCGCAATACACGGATTTTCGATCCGAGCCCGCAATCCGTGGTTTAGGCGGAATGGCATCCGGTGAAGGATATTTTTAGGTTATTGCATTCGGTTTGTAATGTGGGGGGTCTGTCCCGACCTGTCGGGGCTTGCGGGCGCTTTCCGATCGGCGAAGCCCGGCAAGAACGGCGTTCGCAATCCCGGTCGGCCGAGATGCGGGTTGTCTTCGGATCAGGATCAAGAACCGGCCGCTTTCTCCAGGGCGGCGATATCGATTTTGACCATCGTCATCATGGCTTCCATCGCCCGGCGGGCGCGGTCGGGATCGGCGTCCTTGATGAGTTCGCTGAGGCGTTCCGGCACGATCTGCCAGGAGAGACCCCAGCGGTCCGTCAGCCAGCCGCATTGAACCTCCTTCCCGCCGTTGGCAAGGAAGGCCGACCAAACGCGGTCGGTCTCGGCCTGGTCGCGGGTGTGGATTTGAAAGGAAACGGCGTGCGTGTACTCGGCGCCCTCGTCGCCGTTCAAGGCGAGGAACGGACTGCCGTTGAGCGTGAACTCGACGGTGAGCACGGAGCCCGCCGGTCCGCTCGGGGTATCGGCGGGCGAACGGAAGACAGTGTCGATGCGCGAGTCGGGAACCAGGGAAACGTAAAAGTTCGCGGCGTCCTCGGCGTCGCCGTTGAACCAGAGACAAGGCGTTATGGGTTTCATTTCATTATTCATGTTTTTCTTCTTGGCAGCGTTTTATTCAAGTATGACGAACAAAACCGACCGAAAAGGACAGAAAAATTGATTTTTGGCCGGATCCCATCAGACGACGCGGGCGGCCGCATTCGGTGATTGCCCGCGCTCCCCCGGCGCCTACGATGATCGTGCCATGACAATGCCCAAACCCGCCCTGATTATCGGCCTCCTTCTCGTCGCCTCGCCGGCCCTCTTGTCCCAGGATCGCGGGGCCGCCTTCGCGATGAACGAAAGGCTCGGGCGAGGGATCAACCTGGGCAACACCTTTGAAGCCCCCACGGAGACTGCCTGGGGCAACTCCTACAACCCGGAATATTTCGCCATGATGGCCGAGCTGGGGTTTCGGCACGTGCGCATCCCCGTTCGCTGGGAAACCCCCGAACGCAGCCTGGAGGAACCTCCGTACACCATCGAACCCGACTTCTTCGATCGGATCGAAGAAGTGGTGGCCGAAGCCCTCGCGAACGACCTGATCGTCATCATCAACATGCACCACCACAAAGCGCTCTACGCCGACCCGGAGGGACAACGCGACCGCTTTCTCGCCCAGTGGACACAAATCGCGCATACCTTTCGGAACCATCCGGAAACCGTGCTGTTCGAAATCTTGAACGAACCTCACGACAACGGCATCAACGAGCTGAAGGACGCGACCGCCTAATCCCCCCGAACATAGCGCGCGACGAGGCGCTCGTGCTCGCGCCATACCACCGCATAGCCTCCCGCGGGTAAAGCGACAATCCGCGGCGTCGACCAATGCGCCATTGGTTCGCTATGCGCGATGTTGACCGGGTCCGAAATCGGTTGTTCGTCCGGACCGAACGTCTGCACCATGACCGCGCTTTCCAAAAACAAGCCCGCGGAGTGGTCCATCCACGCAACCCGGAGCAGCCCTGTGGCGTCCCTGGCCGCCGAGAAGGTCTCAATGATCGTGGTTGGAAACGAAACCAATCTTCGTTGCTGCCCCACGAATCCCCCGGCGTTAAAGGTGCGCACCTCGATACGATCGGCGCCCGGCCATCCGGACTCGAGAAAATACACATCGTACCCGCCGTCCGGAGCTTCGAGCACAACCGGATACCAGGCGAATACGTCGGCATCATCGTACGTCTCGGCAACCATAAGCGCCGTTCCCAAGGCGTGGCCGTCGCTGTCGAAAACCTGAACGAAGATCCGATCCCGGCCTGAGTCGGCAACATCATCGTAATCCCATTCCATCCAGGCAACGACAAGGTTTCCGTCCGAATCGATGACCGCGGTGGACAAATCGAAGTCGCCGTCCCAGCCGCTCTCCTTGGCGACCAAGGTGCGGTTTTCACCCACTCGCTCGCCCTCCGCATTGAAGAAACGAGCCATGATTCTCTCGGAGTCCCCGTCGTAGTCGGATTCGAGCCAGAGCACCGCGAATCCGCCGTCCGGAGCAACCGCCACCACCGGATCCCAGATCTCGATAGACAACGGTTCCTCCCGCGAATCAACCGCAACAATCGGCTCCCCGAGGGGGTTACCCGTGCGCGAAAAACGCTGCAGATGTGCGGACTCCCAGGATGTCCAATCCTTCGGATCATAGTCATATGCATGCCAGAGCAAGAATAGATTGCCCGCGCCGTCCGTCCCTGTGGAAAATGACCTGAGATAGCCTTCGGGCGGCCCATCGAGGAGGACCAGGATTTCATCCCCGGGTCCGGCTTCACTTCGTTGCACCAACCGGAAAAACCCCTGCTTGGCTTCCGCCAAAAACAGGTGCTCCATCAAGGCGCCTGCCGCCTGTTGTGGAAACCCGGTGACCGGCTCCCACCCGACCAGATTCT
>SLOW01000001.1 GCA_007132315.1 Opitutales bacterium | reverse complement strand
GGAATGCACCGCGCCAGGCGGTCGCCTGGTTGGCTTTGGCGGCCCTCGCTTTCGCGGGTTGTCACACGGTTCCGGATACCGGGCGCCGGAGTCTGGCCCTCATCCCGATGAACGAGGAAGTCGCCCTCGGGCGGAGCTCGTTCGAGGAGATCAAGGAGCACGAAACGATTTCCGACGACCGGGAACAGCGCGAGATGGTGGAACGGGTCGGGCGGCGCATCGCCGCCGAGGCCGAGGCCGACATGCCGGGCCTGGATTGGGAATTCGTGCTTTTCGACAATGACGCCGTCAACGCGTTCGCTCTTCCCGGCGGAAAGGTCGGCGTGTACACCGGGTTGTTTCAGGTGGCCCGGACCGAGGACGAACTCGCGGTCGTGATGGGGCACGAGGTAGCGCACGTGACCGCGAGGCACGGCAACGAACGCATGTCCCAGTACCTCTTAGTGACGTTCGGCGGAATCGCCCTGGACACCGCTTTGCGTCAGCAGGCGGATGAGACCCGCCAAATGGCGCTGATGGCTTACGGGGCCGGCGCGACCTTTGGTTACGTGTTGCCGTTTTCGCGCGGCGCGGAATCGGAGGCGGACGAACTCGGGTTGTATTATTCGGCGCGCGCGGGTTTTGACCCGCGCGAGGCGCCGCGTTTCTGGGAAAGGATGCAGGAACTGGCCGGCGGGAGCAGTCCCCCGGAATGGCTTTCCACGCACCCCTCCCACGCCACCCGGGTCCGGGATCTGGAGCGGATTCTGCCGAAGGCGATGGAGTACTACGAGGAAGCCTCGGGGCAGCGGTAGCCTGAATTATTCACCGGATTGCGAAAAGGCAGCCCGACCGAATCACGATCCCGGTCTCGATTCGGTTTCATCGTACTTGTGTTTCAGCTTTGGGGGGGCGTAGGATTCCGGGATGTTCGACCCGGTAGAGACGTTAAAGGAGTTTGTTCGTTTCCCCAGTGTATCCACCGATCCGAAACAGGGAGAGGGGATGCGCGGCGCGCGGGAATTGATTGCCGGTCTCCTGCGGGAGACGGGATTCGAGGTCGAGGAGATCGCCACGCCGCTCCATCCCATCGTGGTTGGGCGTCGCGACGGCGATCCTTCCTGGCCGCATGTCGTGATCTACGGCCACTACGACGTGCAACCGGCGGATCCTTACGATCTGTGGACCACACCTCCGTTCGAACCCCGGGAGCGGGAAGGCCGCCTTTACGGACGGGGAGCGGCCGACAACAAGGGTCCCTTGATCACCCATCTCAGCGCGGTCGCGCGGTTGTTGCGGGAGCGGCCGGATCTGCCCCTTCGTCTGACCTTTCTGATCGAGGGCGAAGAGGAAATCGGCAGCCCAAGTTTCGCGCCGTTTCTGGAGAAACACCGGGATCTGTTCGAAGCGGATTTTGTGTTCCTCTCGGACACCGGCAGCCCGAATCCGGAACAGATCGTCATCACCACCGGATTGCGCGGAATCACGTGCCTCGAGATCGAGGCGGTCGGGCCGCGTTTCGACTTGCACTCCGGTGTGCACGGCGGAGCCATCCTCAATCCGATTCAAGCACTCGCGGAAATCTGCGCCTCGCTGCACGACGCGGATGGGCGAGTCAATGTTCCGGGGTTTTATGACGACGTGTGTCCGGTCGCGGACTGGGAGAGGGAAGAGCTGGCCAAGCTGGGTGTCTCGGAAGTGGAATATGCGCGTTTTCTCGGGGTGGACCGGTTTCACGCGGAGAGCGGTTTCAGTCCTTTCGAGGGAGTCCGCTTTCGACCCACGCTGGAGTTCAACGGCATCGGCGGCGGCTATCAGGGGGAGGGCTCGAAAACGGTGATTCCGAGTCGGGCGTTCGCCAAGATCAGTTGCCGGCTGGTGGCCGACCAGGACTGGGAGCGTATCCAGAGAACTGTGATCGATACGGTCGAACGGCGCTGTCCCCCGGGAATCAAATTAAACGTGAAAACCAGCCACAGCGGGCCTCCGTACCGGGTGGTGCCGCCCGGGCGGCCGGATACTCCGTCGGATCAGTCCCCCGCCCTGGCCGCCGCGTTCGCGGCCGCGCACGAAGGGGTGGCGCGTTCGTTCGGCCGGCCTCCGCTGTATCTCCGCGAGGGCGGGAGCGTGCCGATTATCGGTGATATCAAGCGGGTTACCGGTCTCGATTCACTCATGATCGGTTTGTTCCTGCCCGAAGACAATCTGCACGCCCCGGACGAAAGTTTTCACCTCGGGGTGATGAAAAAAGGCATCGAGGTGTCACGGAGCGTTCTCTTGGGCGTGGCCGATGCCGGCGGGCGGTAGGCAGCTGTCCGTTGCGCCGTCCACCGTTGTTGTCGTGTGGATACCGAGCGCCCGGCTCAGCGCCGGTGCAGCGCCTGGTGCACGGCGGTCAAGAGCTGTTCGGTCGTGTACGGTTTGCGCAGAAACGCGGATGTGCCCATCCGGGCCGCGCGTTCGTCCCGCTCGCACGAGCTGATTCCGCTGGCGGTGATGATCGGGATGGACGGGTCGTATTCGCGAATGGCGCTGATCGCGGCCAGACCGTCCATCACGGGCATCATCATATCGGTGAGAATAAGATCGATTGTGTCACGACCGGATCGATACAGTTCGAGTCCTTCGGCGCCGTGGGAGGCGAGTCGAACCCGGTAGCCAAATATCTCAAGGGTCCGCCCGGTGATGTCGCGGATGGCCGCTTCATCGTCGATCACCAGAATGGTCTCTCCGGCGCCGCGGGGCAGGCTCGCCAGGAGGGACGAGGAAGCTGCCGGGGCGGGACGGTTCGCGGCGGGAAAATAGAGTTGGAACACGGAGCCCCGACCCGGTTGGCTGTCGATCCGTACGATCCCGTGATGGCCCCGCATGATGCTCATGACCGTGGCCAGGCCCAGCCCGGTTCCCTGCCCGGGTTCTTTGGTGGTGAAGAATGGATCGAAGATCCGGGGCAGCATGTCCTCGGGGATCCCCGTTCCAGTGTCCGTCACCTCGATGAGCACATGGGGGCCGGGCGACCCTTCGCCGCAACGTCGGATGAAGCGTTCGTCCAGGACCGTGTCGCGAGCCCGGATCGTGAGCACCCCTCCCTCGGGCATGGCGTCGCGGGCGTTGATGCAGAGGTTGAGGAGCGCCTGGTGGATCTGGGTCGGGTCGCCCAGGATCGATCCGATGTCGGTCGAAATTTCCGTGCGAATTTCGATATTGCGGGGAAACGTCTCAGCGATCATGCGGACAAGGTCGGTGATGAGGTGCTTCGGGGGCGTGGGGATGCGTTCGCCCGAGGCTCCGCGGGCGAAATTCAGTACCTGGCGAATCATGTCAGCCCCTCGGCGGGCGTTGCTGGCGATGGTGTTCACCATGGTGAGATCCTCCGAACTCAAATCGCCCTGCTGAAGGAGTTCGGTGGCCATCAGGATCGGAGAGAGGAGGTTGTTCAGGTCGTGGGCGATGCCGCCGGCCAGCGTGCCGATACCCTCCATACGCTGGGCGCGGAGAAACTGTTGCTCCATGCGCTTGGTCTCGGTGATGTCGGTGTTTATGGCCAGAATGGTGGACGGTGCGCCGTTCCCGTCGCGAACCAGGCTCCAGCGTGCGCGCACGATCAGGGGTTCGCCGTCTTTGCGGACTTGATGTAATTCTCCGCTCCATTCCTCCAGCGAGGTGATCTTGCTGTTGGTCTCGTCGAATGTCGCGGAATCCTCGTAGATCAGGGATCGCACGTCCGCGCCGATTGCTTCTTCGGCCGTCCAGCCGTATAGGCGTTTGGCGCTCTTGTTCCAGAAGCGGATCGTTCCGTTGAGGTCGCGTACGAGAATCGCGTCCTGCGCCTTGTCGAGCAGGGCCGCCTGTTCGGCGAGTTTTTTCTCATTTTGTTTCCTGGCGGTGACGTCGTGAAAATAGACGGCCAGGCCTTCGTCGGAGGGGTAGGCGTGGACCTCGAACCAGGTCTCCAAAGGGGGATAATACTCCTTGAACTGAACCGTGGTGTTCTCCTTCAGCGCGCGCCGGTACTCCCGGTCGAAGGCGGTGCCGACGGCCGCGCCGAATTCGTCCCAGACCACCTTATTCATGAGGTCATCCCGCGACCGGTGCAGAAGACGCTCGGCTTCGGGATTCAAGTAGGTGAACCGCCACTGGTGATCGAGGGTGAAAAAGGCGTCGGTGATACTCTCGAGAATGGTGGTCAGTCGATCGGCCAGGCGCCGAACTTCCTGGGCGGCTTCCTTTTCTTTGGTGATGTCCTGGAACGCGCCGCGGACCCGGACGATCTTACCGTTGTCGTCGCGCACCGCCTGCCCGATCGTGCGGACCCAGAGTCTTTTGCCGGTCGCCGTGATGATCTGTAATTCTTTGTCGAACGGGGTGCCATGTCGTACGCAGAGGTCAAAGGCCTTGCGGATCCGGTCGTGGTATTCGGGGGCGTAGAAGGCGAGCCCCTGCTCCGGAGTAGAGCGGCTTCCGGGAGGGACTTCGTGGATGGCGCAGACTTCGTCGGACCAGACCATGGTGTTGTTGATCAGATCGATATC
>SLOW01000285.1 GCA_007132315.1 Opitutales bacterium | reverse complement strand
TGGCGGTGGTGGGGGCCGGATCCGAGGGAACACTGGGGTTTACCTATTCCCGTCCCGGAGAGTTGTATGAGGGGCCGGAAATCTTTCGCAGCCAGGCAGCTCGTCCAAACGGCCACCGGACCCATTGGAGGCCCTTTGACCCCTCCCAGGTGCGGGCGTTGCGTTTCACGGTTCATGCCACCGGACCCTTTGACCTGCGGGTCAAGGGGTTGGAAGGCAGTTGGCCTTACGGGTCCAAAGAAAACGCCGACCTCGAAGCCTTGCCGTATCTCGACCGTTTTGGCCAACTCCGCGCTCTCGACTGGCCGGGTAAGGTCACTTCTATCGAGGAACTGACCGCGGCCCTGAACGAAGAGGAGGAACAAAGTGCCGACGCTTCGGTTCCGGGAATGAATCGTTTCGGCGGCTGGGAGGAGGGCCCGCGCCTCGAAGCCACCGGCTATTTTCGTACCGAAAAAGTCGATGGGCGCTGGTGGTTTGTCGATCCCGGGGGAGCCCTTTTCTGGTCGCACGGAATCAATTCGATCGGGATGCACGTCGTCACACCCGCGGTCCCCAACCGCCGCGAGCTGTTTGAATGGATTCCCGAAGAGGACGATCCGCTTTATCAGGTTCTCATCGAGGAGCCGCGAGGCAATCGCCCCCGGGAGGCCAATTTCCTTCAGGCGAACCTGGTCCGCGCCTGGGGGTACGACGCGATCGATAGAGGGCGTGATTTCACTCACAACCGCCTGCGCTCCTGGGGTATAAATACCTTGGGGGGATGGTCCGACAAAGAAATGATGCGGCAAGGGCGCACGCCCTACACGCTCATGATCGGCACCTGGCGCACCAACTTGAACTACGGTGGCGGCCATTTTCTTCCGGATCCCTTCGATCCTCGTTTCGAAGAGGCCTTGCGCGACGCGCTGGAAGCTCACGATTGGGCTCGGGAAGATCCGTGGTGCCTCGGTGTTTTTATCCATAACGAACTGGAATGGCCCAACGATCTGGCACCGATCCTCTTCGCCGCCGGACCGAGCCGTCCCGCCAAAATCGAGTTCGTTCGCCAACTGCGGGAGAGGCACACCGATATCGCCGCTCTCAACGAGGCCTGGGGGGGCGTCACTGGAGGATTGGGAGGCCCTGCTGGAAACGAGTGAGCCGCCTGATCCGCGAACGGAAGCCTTCGCCAGCGATCTGGCCGCGTACTACGCTTCCTTCGCCGAACGCTACTTCTCCATCTGCCGGGAAACGATGCGGGAACTCATGCCGAACCATCTATACCTCGGTTGCCGCGTTCACCGGGCGGCGCCAATCGTAATCGAAACCGCGATACGCTACGTCGACGTTTTTTCGGCCAATCGCTACGCCCCCCTGGGCGGTGCCCAACCCGTTCCGCCTTCAGCGGATGTTCCGGTCATCATCACGGAGTTTCATTTCGGCGCTCCCGACCGGGGAGTCCCGGGGACCGGCTTGTATGGGGTTCATGATCAGCAACAACGCGGCTTGGCCTACAGTGCTTATGTCGCCGCCGGTCTCCTTGATTCACGCGTGGTCGGCACCCACTGGTTCGCCTTTCCCGATCAGTCCGCTGCCGGACGCCCCGGAGAGAATTACCAGATCGGGTTCATAGACATCACTGGTCGCGCCTATCCCGAATTCACGGAGGCGGTTCGCCGCCTTTCGCATCACCTTTATCCGATCCGCCACCAACCGCCCGATTCCGTGGAAACCGCTCTTGAGAGGATCACGGGGAAGGATTGACGGGGCGTTTCCGATTTACAAATATAAAAAACCACCAATCATGAATTACGGTCTGAAAGGGCCGGGAGCCGGGCGACCGGAGAAAGTACTGAAATTATGCGAAAGAAACGAACTGCGGGTGCCTTGAGGGCATCCTTGCTGATGTGCCTTGGAGTCCTCTCTCAAGCCGCCGCGGAACGGCCGAATATCGTACTGTTGTTCGTCGATGACCTGGGGTGGACGGATACTGCAGTGACCGGATCGGACCTTTACGAGACGCCGAACATCGATCGGCTCGCGACCGAGGGTTTGCTTTTCACCGATGCGTACTCCTCCAGCACAGTGTGTTCGCCGACCCGGGCGTCGTTGATGACCGGGATGGCGCCCGAGCGGCACCGCGTGACCGATTGGATCGGCGGACATTGGGCGAACTGGAACCAGCAACGCCGGGCGCAGTACCCGCTCCGGCCTCCCGAGTGGACCCGCGAGTTGGAACTGCGTCACCATACGATCGCGGATCACTTGAAAAGCGCCGGTTACCGTACGGCTCATGTCGGTAAATGGCATTTGACGCCGCCCTCGAACGACCTCGAAGCGATTGAGCCATACTTTCCGCAAAACCGGGGATTTGATGTGAATATCTCCGGGAATCGGTTCGGCCAGCCTGGATCTTATTATTGGCCCTATCGTGGAAGCGGGCACGAAGCGATGGTGGCGAACTTTCCTCCGTCCGAAGAAACCACCGGCCTGTATCTGACGGACATGAAGACCAACCAGGTGGTCGGTCTTATCCAGGAATGGAAAGAGGATCCATTCTTTATTTACGTGCCGTATTACCAGGTGCACACGCCGATCCAGGGAAGACACGACCTGACAGACAAATATAGGCGGAAGCTCGCGTCGGGCGGCGACTTTCAGCACACCGATCCCGGGTATGCGGCGATGGTTGAAGCGCTTGATCAATCGGTCGGCCGAATTCACGCGAAACTGGAGGAACTCGGGTTGGACGAGAATACGTTGATCATTTTCACCTCCGATAACGGAGGGCTTGATCGCGGCAATGGCAGGCCCACCAGCAACGCCCCCTTGCGTGAAGGGAAAGGGACGGCTTACGAAGGGGGAGTCCGGGTACCGGCGATGATCCATTGGCCGGCCGTGATTCCGGCGGGGGGTGTTTCCAGCGAGCCGATAATCACTCACGACTTGTTTCCCACCATCCTGCATGCGGCCGGAGTGGAATTGGATTCCGAGCGCATGGAGCGAGTGGATGGGCTTTCGCTGCTGCCGTTAATGGAGGATCCTGCCGCATCGTTGAACCGGGCCGCTCTGTTCTGGCATTATCCGCATTACCATACTCAGGGTGCCCGCCCTTACACCGCGATGCGAGCTGGAGATTGGCGGGCGATCCATTTCTACGAGGATGATCGGCTCGAGCTGTACAACCTGGCCGAGGATATCGGTGAGCGGAACGACCTCAGCGAGGAACTCCCGGAAAAGGCCGCCGAGTTGCGGGCCATGATTGATGCCCGTCGCAACGAGGTCGATGCCCAGGATCCGCGGCCCAATCCAATTTATTCGGGGAACTGATTCCGCCTGGGGCTTTTGCCAAGCTCCGGGAGGATGGCCCGTCGGCCGAACTACCGGCTTTTCCAGACGCGGACGTAATCGAACCTTGCCGAGGTGAGCCAGCCGCGCGGTTCATCCTGGAACGTGCCGATGTCGCCGAAGCTTGCGCCGTTGGAGAGCCAAAGCCACTCCGGTACCTGGGGCACCCACTTGCCGGTGTACGTCACCCTGTGTTCGCCGTTGTAGAAGATGCGCATTTCGTTGGGCGTCCAGTGCAGGCCGAAGACGTTGAAGCCGTCGTGCAGGCCGGGGGCGGAGTATTGCACCGTGCGAGCCTGTTTATGCTGGCCGTAGCCATCGATGTGGACGACGGATTTGGTGAAATCCCCGAACCACGCGGATTCGAAAATATCGACTTCCGCGCCGTTGTTGGCGTTTCCGGTGCGGACGCCCATGTTTTTTCCCTGCAACCAGAATGCGGTGTGGGTGTCTTTAGTCGTATCGCCAATTTTCACGCGAGCCTCGAGGTATCCGTAGGTCGTCTCGTATAAGCCAAAGCGGCTGCTGATCGATCCACAGTACATCGTTTCGTCATCCACCTTCGTGACATCGAGCACCAGATTGCCGCCGGATACCGAAACATTCCGCGGCCGCCAGAACCAACGGTTGATGCCACGTGACGGGCGGGCGGCACGGCTTCTCGGGCTGTCCTCAATCCACCATTTCCGGGTGTCCACCTCGATGCCGTTGAATTCGTCGCTGAAATCGAGCACCCAGTCGTCGCCGGTGGGCTCGTCGAGGAAGGGCTGGGCGTCAGCCGGGGTGTCGGGATCGATCATACCGGAGTCCGGCTCTTGGCGGACTTTAAAAAAACCGCGCCCGGTTTCGTCAGCCAGAATGCTTTCGCCTAAGGTCGTGCGTTCCATCGCCGGGACGTGCTTCTGCATCGGTTCCCATTGTTGGAGGTCGGCGCTGTGGAGCAGGGTGTAATGGCGGTCGGGAATCGCCGTCCACGAAATATCCCAGTCCGCCTCATCGGCAGCGGATCGGACGATTTTGGTGCCGTATGATTTCACCGAAAGCTGGAAATCATCCATGCGGGCGAATCCACCCTCGCCGGGATAGGTATCGAGTGCGACGAAAAGCCTGCGCCCCACATCTTGGGGCTGTGCCATATAAACATTGCCCTGCTCGACCGGCTCGTAGGTATCCTCCTCTGTGCTCACACCGGA
>SLOW01000167.1 GCA_007132315.1 Opitutales bacterium | reverse complement strand
TAACCATTAATCCATGCCTTTCCGCCGTCTCCGTGATTCGATCATTGTCGTTTTTGTCCTGGCCTTTTGTCCGGTTGTTGTCGCGGCGGCGGAGCGGGTGGCGGTGGTGACGTCGGATGAGCCGACGATGGAGGAGTATGCGGCGGCTTTGCATCTGGTGCATCATCTGGACAAGATCGATGGCGTTGCGGCTGCTGCGACACTGGAGGCGGATCTGGATCCGGGATTCTGGCGTCGCCTGGCCGACCGGCTGCGCGGGCGCGACCGGGGTTACCGGGATGCGGATGTCCGGGTCTTTCTGAAGGATGAAGGCAGAAGGATGAAGGAGGAAGTGAGTGGTGGGGTATTGGAGAAGAGGCGTGTTGGGGAGTATAAGGTAAAGAAGACTGGGAGCGCCGTTTATATACACGGCGAGGGCATCGGCGTTTTGCATGCGGTTTACGGCTTCTTGCAGGATGACCTGGGGTTTCGCTGGTATTTGCCCGGACCTCTGGGGGAGGTGGTGCCGGAGGTTTCGGTGGCCGGATTGGAGGATTTTGAAACGAGACGGGAGGTTGCATTTCAGTCGCGTCAGTTCAGCGGGCTGCGGGATCGGCAGTCCCGGGAGTGGGTGGTCAGGAATCATTTCGATCGCACTCGGTCTCACCGGTTTCACCACAACGTCCGACGTATTTTCACGCCCGACCTGTTCGACGACCATCCGGAGGTTTTCCCGCTATGGGACGGCGAGCGTTACCGGCCTCCGGAAAACGATCCCAATTGGCAGCCGTGTTTCGGCAATCCGAAAACCGCCGAGATCGCGGCGGAGGCGGCGCGGGAGTATTTCGATTCCAATCCCTGGGCGATCAGCTTTTCGGTCGGCATGAACGACGGCAACCGGATTTGCGAGTGTGACCTGTGCCAGGGATTGGTCGATCACGGACGAACCTTCCGGGACAGGCCGGATTATTCGGACCTGGTTTTCACCTTTACCAACCGGGTTGCCGAGTTGCTGGAGGAGACGCATCCCGACAAGTACATCGGCTGCCTGGCCTACCACTGGGCGGAAAACACGCCGTCGTTTCCCGTGCATCCGCGCGTCATCCCTTACCTGACGGCCGACCGGGCGCAGTGGATCGATCCGCGTTTTCGTGCGGAGGATGAGGATCTCATGGAGCGCTGGATGAGCGCCGGACCTGAGATCGCGGGAATCTACGACTATTACTACGGCGGAAGCTACGTGATCCCGAGGGTGTTCAACTCGGTGATGGCGGACAGTATCCGGCACGCCTATGACACCGGGATTCAAGGGTTTTATGCGGAGTTGTATCCTCGCTGGAGCATCGACGGCCCCAAGGCCTGGCTGGCCGCCCGCTTGCTCCGGGAGCCGGAGGCCGATGTGGATGCGTTGCTGGAAGATTACTACGAAACGTTCTTCGGTCCGGCGGCGGAGCCGATGCGCGCGTATTTTGAGTTTGCCGAAGAGCGGTGGGCGAGCCAGGAGGGCCGGCCTTTCTGGCTAAGGTATTATTTCGACTTCGCCCAACTGGAGTTGTACCCGCCTGAGGTTTGCGTGCGTGCCCGCGCTTATCTCGATGAGGCGGTCGATCGGGCCGGGGAACGGGAACCGTACGGCGGGCGGGTGGCGCTGTATGCCGAGGGGTTTCGTCTGACCGAGCTCTATTCCCGTTATTACCACTTTATCCACAATTTGCCGGCGGAGCGGGAGCTTTCGGAAACGGATGGGTGGCGTTTTCTGGTCGAACTCATGCTTTTCGCCGAGGGGTTTGAGGAGCTGAAGCGGTGGAAGGATGATGTGATGGATCACAACTTCCTTCATAGGGAGGGGGGCAATCGTTTCTACGAGCGCGCCCGATTCAAGCCCGAGATGCGTTTGAGTCCGTGGGTGGGACCGCTCCTCGACTGGGGGGAGGCCCACGGCGCCGGGGAACTGGTGGGAACCGCGCTCGGCCGGCTGGAATCGGTGTTCCCGGCGGCCCGGATCG
This sequence comes from Opitutales bacterium, assembly GCA_007132315.1. Classification (GTDB taxonomy): domain Bacteria; phylum Verrucomicrobiota; class Verrucomicrobiia; order Opitutales; family T3Sed10-336; genus SLOW01. Next base: position 2,552 of record SLOW01000167.1, on the reverse strand, counting down.
AGGCGGCCCGGGAAATTCACCGTTTGGCGTCGCAGCGCCCGTTCGCTACCGGCAACCTCCTGCGCAATGGCAACTTCGCTAGCGACCGGATCCTTGCCGACGAAGAAGAATACCTTGGCGTGCGCGGTCGCGCGCCGCGGGATTGGTCGCTGTGGTGGCGACCGGGCACAACTTCCGGCTTCTTCCTGGACCGCTCCCTGACCTACAGCGGCGATCTGGCCTTGCGCGCCGAGGGCGCGATCGAGGAGTTCGCTTACGTCAATGTGCCGGTCGAGAGCGACGCCCTTTACCTGTTCAAGGCCGAAGCTCAGGCGTCCATCAGCAACGGCGGTCAAGTGCGCATCGAATTGGAGTGGTGGGACGACTCCGGTGCCCTGATCGAACTGCAACACCGCCATATGGACCGCCTTCCGGAGGGGGAAAGGACAGAATGGGAACGCCTCGCCATCGCCGCCCGCCCGCCGGAAGGCGCCGTGTTACTCATGGCGTCGCTGTCCGTCCACAGCCAGGACGAGGACGACTGGGCCGTTTTCGACGGAGTCCGGTTGGAAGAGTGGGAAGGTGAATTATGAAGGAAGAATTATGAATTATGAATTGCGGATGGCTAAGGCCGGAAGGCGGATCGCGGAGGTCGGAGGAAGAGGGCTGTTCAACCACAAAGAACACAGAGAACACAAAGAGGATGAAGAAGGCTTAGGCTCTGGGTTTTCGCAAAGGAATGGGGGGCTGGGAATCAGGGGAACTAATGGCGGATGGCGGATCGCGGAGGACTGATTGCTGATGACTGATGGCGGATAGCCTACTTACAGACGTTTTTTTGACCACAGATTTCACAGAATACACAGATAAAAAGCCAGAGCCGAAGCATCCGTGCTCCTCTGAGAAATCCGCAGCACAACCTCCGGAGATTTTTTCTAACCACTAATTTTCACTGATCCTCACTGATTCAGAGTTTCAGAAAAATAGATTGGATTAGTGAAGATTAGGGCCAATTAGTGGTTTAAGCTTTCTTTCCACCGGTTGGCTTGGCAGGTCGGGCCGTTCATCAAACGAACTACGGTTTGCAAAATTAGGGTAAATGCAGAGCCTTGGAATCTGTGCCCATCTGTGCAATCCGTGGTTCCAACCCCAGAACCTAAACCGGCGAAGCCGGTACCAAACCGTAGCGCGCCGCTTCAGCCAGCGCAGTTCTGTGAGCGCATTCGGACTAAAACAGGAAACGTTGTTCTGATTGAGTCAATTTATTGTTACGCACCGCAGAGTTAGGATGAGCGCAGAGGGATTTCAGAAATTCATGCGGCGGCAATACAAATGAAAAAGTTCGGAGCGGTCGATCCACGAAAAAAACTTTTCGTCAGTCTCTGCGCTCATCCCGTCTCTGCGGTGCAATATCCCGGTCTGAGACTTCGCCTCCCCGGCTCACGGCACGCTTACTCCGGCTTGTCGCTTGTGGGTCGTGATCCCGTTGCCGTCGGGGTCGGCGATCCGAGCAAAAGAACAGATCGGCGATTCGATCCGCTCCTCGATGATCGTGACTCCGGCCGCCTTGAGCGCGGCCACCGCCTCGTCCAGGTTTTCGACCTCGAAGGCGACGGCCGGCCGCGCTTTTTCCCGAAGGCTCCCAGGCGTTGGAAATAGCGAACGCTCACCGCACCTTGACATAAAAATGGTTTTCCCGTAAAAATGGTACCATGAAAACGACCATCTCCATTCGCGACGAGCTGTTGCGCCGGCTGAAGGCGCGCGCGGCCCTGCGCGGGCAATCATTGAGCCGGCACATGGAGGAAACCCTGGAGCGCTCGCTCCGGGAAGAGGAAGATCGCTCCGAGTCGGTCGCGGACTAACAGCATCATCATCCACGCCGGCACGTCCACCCGCCGCCAACACAACATCGCCGTCCGCCCGTGGCATGCGGTATGAGAAGGAAACCCAGGCGAGGCGCAACGTCCCCAGGCCAACCGCTACGACAATGAATCGATTTCAACGAACCATCGTATTCTCGACTACCATTTCGACGTGCTTCATCATGAAAACTTGGACTGAGCCTGCGACGTAATCATCCGCGGAAAGTAACGACCCGCCAATCGTCCGGCATGATGAGGTCAGGGCGCGAACGGATTCTTTATTTCCAGATCACCGAACCAGCGACCTGCCGGCAGGTCTTCGCTGTAGAGCACTTTGGCGCCACAATGCAGTGCCGAAGCCACGATCAAACTGTCGTAAAAACGGTATTGGCTCTGAGCTTGAAACGAGAGTGCGGCGCGCCACAACGTTGGCGATGGGAAAACCGCGCAAAGCGGCTCCAATGTGCCGCTTAGGTAATCATTCGCATCCCCGGCGGTCATGGGCTTTTCCCACTTGTGCAGGGCGAAGTTCAATAACTCTTGCACGACCTGCCAACTGACAAAGCCGTTGCTCCGCCTCAAGGCCGCGGCAATCAACTTCCGGGCGGTTTCCCGCTTCGCCGGCGCGTTCTCGTCGAAGGAGTAGATCAATACATTCGTATCGAGAAAGTATTCAGCGCTCATTCATCTCCTCTCTCGTGAATTTTC
>SLOW01000176.1 GCA_007132315.1 Opitutales bacterium | reverse complement strand
CTTTTCCCTGGACGGCCTGACCGGGTTCTCCCTCAGCCGCCGAACCGTGGGAATCGTCGGCACCGGCAAGATCGGCGCCGCGGTGGCGCGCATTCTGAACGGATTCGGTTCCCGGCTCCTCGCCAACGACATCACCCCCGACCCGGAATGTGAAAAGCTGGGCGTTTCGTACGTCACACTCCCGCAATTGCTCTCCAGTTCCGACATCATCACCCTGCACTGTCCTCTCACACCGGCCACCCGGCACCTGATCAACGGGGATTCGATCGCGAGTATGAAACAGGGCGTCATGTTGATCAACACCAGCCGGGGCGCCCTGGTGGACTCGACCGCCCTGATCGCCGCTCTCAAGAGCGGCAAAATCGGCCACCTGGGACTCGACGTGTATGAAGAGGAGGGCGATCTGTTCTTTCGCAATCTGTCCGGAGAAATCATCCAGGACGACGTCTTCATGCGGCTGCTGACCTTCCCCAACGTGCTGATCACCGGCCACCAGGCGTTCCTCACCGAAGAGGCGCTCGACGCCATCGCGGTGATCACCCTGGGAAATATTTCCGCGTTCGCCGAGGGCCGATCCTCCGGCAACGAACTGAAAGCGAGCCAAGTCCTGCGGAATGGATGAAGCGAAACGGGATGTGCGGAAGAGCAAATCGCGTTGCGATGTCGAGGCCGAACCCTCCGCGTCGGACACATCGCCGTCGGGCGACCGCATCGCACCGATGAACGCCACAAATCGCTGGCGGGAATTCGCCCTTTCAATCCCGACCCTGGTCAAGGCGCCGCTCACGCTGATGGCGGCATTCCCCGCCGCCTGCGCCTATCTTCTGAGCGATCCCCCGGCCTCGTTCACCCGCTTCGCCCTGTTTCTCGCCGGCACCCTTCTGGCCGGCTTCGGAGCGGCGGCATTGAACCAGTGGAGTGAACGGTCTCAGGACGCCGCCATGGAACGAACGCGCCATCGCCCCCTCCCCTCAGGCCGGGTCCGGCCCGGACACGGCCTCGTTTTCGGGCTGTTCCTTTCAATCGCCGGCACGGTTCTCCTTCTAGTCTGGTTCCCGCCCCTGGCGGCCGCGTTCGCGGCGGGCACGGTTCTGCTTTACTGGCTGGTTTACACTCCCCTGAAGAGGCGCACGCCCTACTGCACGGAAGTCGGCGCGGTGGCGGGGGCGCTGCCGACATTGATCGGGGCGGCGGCGGCCGGCGGAAGTGTCACGCCGATCGGCTGGAACCTGTTTCTGATTCTCTTCCTCTGGCAAATGCCGCACTTCCATCCGATCGCCTGGCGCTACCGCCGGGATTACGCGGCGGGAGGCTTTCGTATGCTGGCGGTGGAGGATGATACCGGACGAAAAACAGGCCTCCATGCGCTGGTGTACGCGTCGCTTCTCACCGCGGCGGTATTCGGACCGCTCCTGTTTGGCGCCGGGCCAGTGTACGCAATCGCCGCGCTCCTGGCGAGCGGCCTGTTCCTCGTCGCGACCTTGGCGTTTCTGCAACCAGGCCGTCGCGAGGTCTCCGCTCCCCGGCTGTTTCGCGTTTCGCTGATCCACCTCACCCTTGTGTTGTCGGGGCTCCTCCTCGATCACGGGCTGTCCCGACTCGCCGGATAGGAGACAAAACCGGGCATTTCTTGACCGAGCTCAAAGCGAATCGGCGGCCATTCGGGCAGAATGACGACCATGAACCGATTCCGACACGCTCTGTTCGCCGCTCTGGTCGGCCTCGCCATCCTGGCGGCCGGCTGCGGCAACCCGCAAGACATCAGTCAAACCGACCTGCCGTCGGAACCCAGCGACCGGGAATACACGCTGCGCGGTTACATGACGGGGTACTACGGTCAGGGCGGCGAAATCGACGGCGTTCGCAATCCCGTGTTGCGCGCCCTTCCGGGGGAAACCGTAACCATCACGCTGATCAACGGCGAACGGATGGTTCACGACATCGCCTTAAAACACCAGCGCGTCCGCAGCGCCCTCATCAACCGCCCGGAAGAAACAACCCGGCTCACGTTCACCGCGGAGAAGAACGACACGTATTACTGCACCATTCCCGGCCACGTGGAGACCGGCATGATCGGCGAGTTCGTCGTCGAGCCGCCGTCCGGATACGCCAGTTACTGAACGAGAGCCGATCGACACAAGAAAAGCACACATTTCCCCAAACCATGCAAAGCGAACCGGTCACATTTCGGACAACATGGGATCGCCCGAAATCGGGGAATGACAACACCGCCATGATCAATCAATCCGACAACGTCACCCTGGACAGGCCCGTCTCAAGCACGGGCATCGACCTCGAGCTGGTGAAAAAGTACAACGTCCCCGGACCTCGTTACACCTCTTATCCGACGGCGGTTCACTTTCACGACGACGTCGATCAAGAATCGCTGCTGAGGGATCTGACCCTGTCCGCACGGGCGGCCTTCCCCCTCTCGCTCTATTTCCACCTCCCCTTCTGCGCGAGCGCCTGCTGGTTTTGCGGATGCACCCGCGTGATCACCCGAAGCCTCTCGGCTCCCGACAGGTACCTCGATTACCTGGAAAAGGAAATCGCCCTCACCCTGCCCCACACCGGACCGGACCGCAACGTCGTCCAGATGCACTTCGGAGGCGGCACCCCGAGCTATTTCTCCCCCGAACAAGTCGCCCGGCTGGAAGCGATCATCCGCGACGCCTTCCAACCCGGTGCCGACTCGGAAAACAGCGTGGAAATCGATCCCAGACGGATCGGACCCGAACATATCGAAGCCTGGCGGCGGCTGGGCTGCAACCGGGCCTCGCTCGGCGTTCAAGACAACAATCCTCGCGTGCAGCAGGCCATCAACCGGATCCAGCCGCGCGAAGTGACCGAACAAGTCGTCGGCTGGCTGCGCGAAGCGGGCTTCCGCTCCATCAACATCGACCTGATCTACGGCCTGCCACACCAGACGGTCGCCTCGTTTTCCGATACCCTGGAAGAAGTCCTGGCGCTGGCTCCCGACCGACTGGCGGTGTTCAATTACGCCCACGTCCCGTGGATCAAACCCGCGCAGAAAATCTTCGATCGCCGCGGCGGCCTGCCCGACTCCTCGACCAAACTGGCCATCCTGGAGAAAGTCGCGCAGCGCCTGGCGGACGAGGGATACGTCTATATCGGCATGGACCACTTCGCGCGCGCCGGCGACGATCTCTCCCGAGCGCAGGCCGAAGGGACGCTTCAACGCAATTTCCAGGGCTACAGCACCTCGGCCGGCACCGAAATTCTCGGCTTCGGCATGTCGTCCATTTCCCAGACGCCCAACACCTACCGTCAGAACATCAAAGAGCTGCACGACTACTACGACGCCCTGGACGAGGGCCGGCTGCCCTGGACTCGGGGACGAGTCCTTTCGCGCGAAGACCGCATCCGCCGCGAGGTCATTTCGAGATTGATGTGCGACCTCAAACTCGATTTCGACATCCAGTCCCAAAGCCTCGGCATCGATTTCGAAAGCCACTTTCACACGGAGATCCGCGCGCTGAAACCCATGGAGCGCGACGGCCTGATTCAATGGGAAGATCGCGGATTCGCGGTCACACCGGCCGGCCGTTTCCTGATCCGCAACATCGCCATGGTGTTCGACGCGTACCTGGAAAGGTCACCCACGCGTTACTCACGGACCGTGTAGGAGTCTGTCGTGCTTTGCCGACAGGCTGCCGGTCCGAACGACATCGGCTATTCCCCTGATCGGCCATACCCCCCGCATCGCCGTCTTCGTCCCGGACGGAGGTGGTGGCCCGGGCCCCTTCGCAATGCCCGTCACCGAGGCCACACCTTCCCGGCGGCGGCGCGGGAGCACCGCCCTCCAGGGCCGCTGGCGCAGCTCGATAAAAAATTGGCGCCGATTCTCCAATGAAAGCCAGACTGCTCCCGCTGAAAGCGAGGAGCTACTTCTTTAGCCGACGGCGTGCGAGGAGGACCAACGCCAGTGCCAGGCTTCCCCCCAGAACTCCCGAGAATCGGGGTTCGGGTATGCTGGCCATAATCCAGTCGTCGTAGGCGGCGACGCGGGTGGACACCACGGCATCCCCGTAGGTCGCGAGATCGCCTTCGTCCACGTTCCACAGGAAGGAATGGATCCCGGCGATGAGAAACCCGTCCCCAAAGTCGATAAACACAGGACCCCCGCTGTCGCCCTGAGCGGCCATCCCCTCCAGGGGCCGGACGTCGTTGTCCTCGGGAGAGTAGAACACGTATTCCAGCGTGTCGTCCGGAGGGTGCGGCGGCGTGAACGGCGAGCCGCTGCCCACCGACTCAATCATCGTCTCCGCCGCCCGTTTTACCCCGGCCGACTGCGATTGGCCGGTCAAACCCGTCCCGGTCCGGCCGAATCCAACCGACACCCCGATCCGGTTCAACTCGTCGGAACCCGTGTACCAATCCGAAGGCATCACGTCGAACACCGGTTCGGCCAGCCTGGCGAGGGCGAGATCGTTGCCATCCCGGACATCGCCGTTCCAGTCCGGATGGGTGATAAATTCCTCCACGTTGTAAAGGGAGTCACCCATGTCGACCGTATCCGGGGCGGAACCGTTCTGCAAATGGGCCGCGGTCAGTACCCAGCGGGAATGGATCAACACGCCGCTGCCCAAACTGGAACTGGAAAGGACCCGCCCCACGGACGGAAACTCCGCGCCAAAATCGCGGTAGAGCTGATCATCGACATCGTGCCGCCGCACGATGCATTCGGCTTCGGGAGGAAGAAACAGGCCGCCCGCCAGAATGAACAGGCCCAACCGGGAAACACAGGCAGCAGTACGCATGGCCTTATACTTAACGGATCACCGGTTTTTGCCAAGTCGCGGTTACGTCAAGAAAACGTAAATCATCCATTAGCAGCCTGTCGGACTAAGGCTACCGCCTAAGTCCGACAGGTTGTTAGAAACTGCCGCTGAGTTGGAAAACCGCAGTGAAGATGGCGAAGGCGATAAAGGCGACGAACACCACCGCCAGAATGAGCACGCCGATGGAGAGGAACGCGGTGAACATCTGGAGGTGACGGGTCAAGCGTTCCTGATACAACCGGGAAATCTCCTTGAGGCTGGGCACGATGTTGCCGGTGTTTTCTCCGACATCCAGCATGTCCAGGACCAAATCGGGAAAGTGTCCCGTGGACTGGAGAGCGCCCGAAAGCGATGTTCCTTCAACCACCTGGGCCCGGGATTCGGAGAAGGAATCCTTGATCTGGCGATTGGAAATGACGTTCTCCGTCATTTTGAGCGCTTCCACGGTCGTCACCCCGTTTTCCAACAGCGCGGACAGGGTCTGACTGATCTGCAGGACATCGCTCACGACGATAAAGTCGTTGACCCCGGGAATCTTCAGGAGCCACCGGTCCGACGTCAATCGCCCGGCCTCGGTCCGGCGCCACTGCCAGAAGCTCAACGCCAGCATGACCGCGGCCGCGACGATGAATATCCCGTAACTCATCAGGAACTCCGAACCGTCGATGAGCAGTTGAGTGGCGGCAGGAATATCTCCCCCGAGCGAATCGAAGAGCGTTTCCATGCGGGGGAACAGGAAATAGATAAAGAACACGATCACCCCGAACGCTACCAGGATGACGAATATCGGGTAGGCCATCGCATTGATGACCTTCGTTCGCAAAGCGTTGCGGTTCTCGTGGTACGACACCAGCCGCTGCAGGATCTCCTCCAGGTTTCCGGTCGCCTCGCCGGCCCGGATGAGGTGCACGGTGGATTCCTCGAAGACATCGGGGAATTCGCCCACCGCGTCCGAAATCGACTGGCCCGAACTGACCCTTTCCCAGAGACCGCCCGCCAGTTGCCGCAACTGGGGATCTTTCAGGCGCACGCTGAGCAGCCGCACCGCGTCGCCCACCGGCATCCCGCTGGAAATCAATTCCGACAGCGAACGCATGAACGGCAGCGCGTGCTTCTGCGACACCCGCGACCCCGAGGAACCGGCGGAACGCGTGGATCCGGTCCGCTGACCTTCCGAGGAGGGCGAGGCCGGCGCCGCGTGCTTTCTCTGGGCTCGCCCGGAAGCCTCCGCCGACCGACGAGGCGGCGCTTTCCTAGTCGCGCCGTCGGATAGGGAGACCGGATAGAGATTCCGCAATCCGATCAACCGGATCGCCTCTTTGCGAGTCGCCGCTTCGAGGTCCCCTTTGACCAGGGCGCCGGCCGAGTCGCGAGCTGTGTACTGGAAGCGCGCCATCCGTTTAGTCAGCCGAGGTCACCCGGAGGACCTCTTCCATGGTGGTATTCCTGAGCTTCACCTGTTCCCAGCCGCAAAGCGCCAGGTCCCGCATGCCGTCTTCCATAGCGCGCCGCCGGATCACGCGCGCCGATTGGCCCGTCACGATCAGTTCGTGAAGCGATTCGTTGACCCGCAACACCTCGAAAATCCCCAATCGTCCTTTGAAACCGGTGTTCCGGCAGCGCTGGCATCCGCGGGAGACAGCCAGTTCGCTCACTCCGTCCGCTTCCGCCAGATCCACCTTCAGGAGTGACAGCTGGCCTTTCAGCTCGGTTTCATCCACCGGTTCCATGCGGAGGCAGGACCTGCACAGGCGCCGGATCAGCCGCTGGGCGATCACCATCTCCACAGCGGAGGCGACCAGGAACGGTTCGATCCCCATATCGATCAACCGGGTCAGCGCACCCGGCGCGTCGTTGGTATGCAGGGTGCTGAAAACCAAGTGACCCGTCAGCGACGCCCGGATCGCGATGTCGGCCGTGTCACGGTCGCGAATCTCACCGACCATGATGACGTCGGGATCCTGTCGCAGGACGTGGCGAAGGGCGTCCGCGAATTCGAGACCGATTTCCGGGCGTACCTGCATCTGGTTGACGCCCGGCACTTCGTACTCGACCGGATCCTCGATGGTGATGATTCGCTTGTCCGGGGAATTGATCTGGCGGATAAATGCGTTGAGCGAGGTTGATTTCCCCGAACCGGTGGGACCGGTGACCAGGACGATGCCGTGCGGCATGGCGAGCACCCGGTCGATCATCTTCTGATCCCGCGGCAGCAAGCCGATTTCCTCCATCGTGAAAGGAAGCGACTTCTTGTTGAGCAGCCGCAGACTGACACTTTCGCCGTACATGGTCGGCACGGTGGAGACACGGATATCGAGCAGATTCTCGCCCACCCGGAAATTGATGCGCCCATCCTGGGGCAGCCGGCGTTCGGAAATATTGAGGCGCGACATGATCTTGACCCGCGCGATGATGGCATCCTGGAAGCGCCGGAGGTTCTCCGGCACGGGAACGGCGATCAACATGCCGTCCACCCGGTAGCGTATACGCAGTTCCTCCTCCTGCGGCTCCACGTGAATATCGGTCGCCCCGTCGCGCACGGCCTGGCTGACCACGTCATTGACGAAGCGCACGATGGTCGCGGTTTCATCCTCTTCGCTCTCGTCCTCCTGCTGCTTTTCGTCGATCTCGTCGAGCGCGGCGTCATCGAGGCTGTGAAAACCGACGCCGAGGTGCTGGGTTAGGTAATCCACCACCTTTTCGACCGGCGCAAGACGCCAGGCGACCTCGCGCCCGGAAACGGCGTAGATCCATTCATCCATGGATGGTTCCGGCGGCCAGAGGGTAGTCAATTCCAGGCGCCCGTTTCCCTCGGCGCGCGAGGGTACGCACTGATACTCGAACAGCAGACGCGCGGGCAGCTCGCCGAGGGCGGCCGGATTGAAGTTCTCACCGGTTTCGAGGGGCAATTCCCAATCGGCGGCGAGCCGCTCCAGAGCCTTGTCCTCGGACTCCCCGAGCATTTCGGCCAGGGCTCTCAAGCGCTTCTCACGCGGGAGGGAGCACAATTCTTCCCGTTGCTCCCCGGTCAGTCGATCGAGGCAGGTATTCCGGTTTTCGACGATCATAAAGCTCTTGCACGAAAGCGTTTCGCGCGACTCATCCGCCGCTGTCGGGTGAACGGCGGATGGCACGGCGGCGGCGCAATTCCTCGGCCGCTTGGCGCAGGCGTTCCTCCGTCTCTTGAGCCGATTCCTGGCGACCGGAGGAGCCCTGACGAGCCTGTTCCTGGGAGCGCGGCATCTCGGCCACGCGAGATTCCTTCAAGGTGATCGAACGCTCAGTGTCCCCGCGCCTGACGCGAATGGAATCGCTGCCGTCGTAATCGAGGACCGTGTATCCGGCCTCCGACTCGTCCACGGAGAGCCAGAAGCTTTCCTGGTCATCGGGATGGTAAAGACTGACGAGGGTTTCGCCGCCGATCACCGTGATACCGCGCAGTTCCAGGCGGTCCAGCGGATCGTCCTGGGGCGGTGCCGGCGGCTCTTCGCGAGGCGGCGGACGACGCTCTTCCGGCGGGGTGTAACCTTCCCATATAAAGGGGGAATCTTCCACAAGGGACGACCGGTCGGCGAAAGCCGGCACCGCGCCCGAAACAACGAACGCCGCCGCGAGCGCCGCCGCGAGCGTCGGTCCGAACAGGCGGTCGGCGGGTTGTGATGATGCTGTTTTCATGGTTGCAATTCGTTTCGATCAATCGTGAACCCGGGAGGAACGCTGCGCGGGAACGAGACGGTCCCGTTCCCGAGCCTCCGGTTGAGCCCGCTGCTCGACGAGTTCCAGAATGCGATCCCGCTGAGACAGCGTATCGATTTGTCGCCGCGCATGCAACTGGGTATCTTCGATTGCCGGTAAAACCGTAGGCCGGATGAAGAGGAGCAGCTCGGTTTTCTGCGACTCCACCCGGGTCGGGGAAAACAGGCGACCCAGGATCGGGATATAACCCAGGATCGCCATCCGGCGTTGCGTATCGCGAAGCTCTTCGTTTTGGAGGCCGCCCAGGACGACCATATCACCGTCCGCGACGCTCACGAAAGAGGTAGCCTCCTTACGGCCGATGACCGGCTGGAGATTGCCGCCCACCTCGACCTGATCGACCACGTTGTCCACCAACTGCTCGATCTCCAATTGGATCACGCCGTCGATCCCGATCAGCGGCGTCACCGTCAATTCGATACCAATGTCGCGGAATTGCACCTGGGAGCGAAAGCCGGTGATTCCGGTGTCCTGCACGGATGACGTGACGATCGGCCGCGCCTCACCGACGATGATTCGCGCCTCGCGGTTGTGGGTCGTGGAAATACTCGGTACCGAGAGGATATCGATTTCCCCCTTGCTCTGAGCGATTCCGATAATGCCGTTGATCGTGTAATCGGTGAGCGTGCCGGCGAAGCCGAACTCCATCCCCCGGCCGTCCACGCCCGGACCGCCGATCCCCAATTCGGTATCGCCCCCGCGGGTGTACTCGAATCCGAAACTGTCGATACCACGGGCCCGTTCCTCACTGAGACTGACCTCGGCGATAACGACCTCGATGAAAACCTGGGCGAGCAGAACATCGATCTTGCTCACCAGCGCCTCGATCAAGTTGATATCGTTTTCCGTTCCCGAAACCACCAGCGAATTGGTCCGCTCGTCGGCGAGGATCGTGAGGAGACTGCTGAATTCGGAAGCCATTTCGTCGATCAAATCCTCGGCGATGTCCTGAATTTCCGTAGGCAGGGTCTCCGCCTCGGCCGGTGTTTCCGGCTCGGGCGCCGGCTCGCCGTCGGGGGCCTCAGGCTCCCGCTCGGCTTCGGGGCGGCGGGGGCGGCCGTTCGCGCCGGGACGGGCCTGCTGACCTGTCTGGCCGAGTTGCTGGGACACGAGCTGGCTCAACAGCGAAGCGACCTCTTCGGCGTCGGCGTGTTTGAGCTGAATAACCTCGTTGCGGGTGCGGGGATCCGTTTCGACATCCATCCGCTCCACAAAACGGTCGAAAAATTCCATATTCCGGGGATCGGTCACCAGGATGAGCTGATTGGTCCGCTCGTCCGCCTCGATCACCGTATCCGAACTGATCTGCCGCTCGAGCGCCGTCTGGCGGAGACTGTTCAGCCGGCTGGCCAACTCCTGGGCCTGGGCGTACCGGATATCGTAAAACTTGGTTTCCAGATTGCCGTCAACCGGCCGATCAACCGCATCGAGGATGGTCTCGATCCGCTGCATATTGCTCACGGTTTCGGTGATCAGGAGCGCGTTGGCCTTTTCGAACGGAATGACATTCCCAACCTGGGGCGTCAGGATCGGTTGGATACGCTGCTGAAACTCGTCGATCCGCAGATACTCCAACTGAAAGAAACGGGTTCCCACCCGGCCGCTGGGCATGAGGTCGAGCGCAGAATCGAGAATCAACTCCGGAGCGTGCTGCTGGGTATGGCCGGCCGGAACCACCTTGAGAAGAAAATCCCCCAGTGGAACAACCGTGATGCCGTTGATACTGAGGAGCGTTTCCAGGGTGAGGATCGCCTCGGTGAGGGTAAGGGGCCGCTGACTGTTAAAGGTGATGGCCGCCGACGGCAGCTGCTGGGGCCGGATGATCGACCGGCCGGTGAGACGTTCGAGAAAGGTCAGCACCTGATCGAGGGAGTCGTCGCGAAAGACGATGCGGTCGATGACCGGCTCCTCTTCCTCATCCATGTCGGGAATGAGATCGGACTCGCGGTCCCCGCCCGGCATATCGAGGAAGTCGTCATCCCACTCGTCCTCCATCTCCTGAGCGGAAACGGAAGCGGTCAGCGCGATGGCGAGAAACGAAACGAAAAACAATCTGAGTAACATGAATAAACCAGTTGAAACGGACGTGATGGATGGATTGTTCGGACTTGTAATAGAGGGTTCCAATCTGAAGACCGGATGTCCTCTGGAGGAACGGCCGGCGCTAAGGAGACAGCTCCACCGAAGAGATTCGAAATGTGGCGTTCAGCATGCGGGGATCGTTGCGGTCGGCCGTGAGGGATACCTCTTCGAGCCCCATGTACGGCGCTCTCCGCTGAACGTCATCGGCAAAGGCCATGAGCGAACCGATATTGGCCTGCCGAACGGTGACATTGACCAAGTGGAAGAAAAACACTTCACCTTCGTCACTCCGGGGCGGATTGATTTCGCGGCTCAGGCCGTGAGAACGGGCGATCGTGTCGAGCTCGTTCATCAGACGCGTGCCGCTCAGGATGCGTTCGGGATCGAGGTTCTCGACTCCGGCGCGCATGCGCGCCTCGATGTCCTCGGCGTTGTCCAGAACGATGGTCTGTTCCTCCAGCAGGTAACCGACAGACGAAAAGCCCTGCGACAGAGCGCCGGCGCGATCGATCAGATTCCCGCCCCAAACGATCGCCACAGCGAGGAGAAACAATACCAACATGTACTTCTCGCGCCGGCTGATACGCATAAACAAAGCTTTCATGGCGCCCTCCTCTCAACCGTCGCTGCCAGAGCCGGAACGTCTGAAGTGCCCCCCTGAGCCAGACCGGAACGCTCCCGCAGGAAATCGGGTAAAAACTCGGCCTCCAAAACAAACGTGGTCTGTCCGTCGCTGACCCGCTGGTTCCGAATCTCGATTCGTCCGAAATGGCCCGAATCCCGCAGCGCGCTTTCGTAACGGCTCACATCGGCGGTGTTATTGGTCACGGCGTTGACTTGCATCCCGTTCCATCCGGACGTCGCAGTGCTGATGAAGTGGAGCGACGACGGGCGGTGCTCGTTAAGAACCGCGAGCATATCAAACGGAAGCAACTGATTGCGGCCCAGTTCCTCCATCCGCTCGGCCAGTTCCTGCTGTTCGAGAATTCGGGCGACCTCGTCGGCCCTCGCTTCCACGAGTTCCTGGCGATTTTCCAGCGTTCCACTCCCGATCACCAGGACGATTTCACCCAACGTCAGCAGTACCAGAATGGCCGCCAACGTCATCGTAGAACGCCAGAACCAGGCGTCCCTCGTGGCGGTTTTACGTCGTTCGGCCAGGAATTCCTTGTCCCGGACATCGAGCCCGGAGACCAGCGAACGGTCGATCGCTCCGGACTCCGACTGGCGTTCGCCGCGCGCTTCACCCTCGGCGGAAACCGGAACCGACGGAAATTCGACCCGTCCCTTGTGGCGCACCACCTCGCCTTGCCGTCGAAAATACCGCACCGGAACATCGCCGTGCACCGCACGGACGCGGGACACCAGCCCTTCAACCGACACGTCGTGCTCCCGCGGCGAGGCCTCGGCGTCGAGCTGGCGCGAAACCACGTCAACGGGAACGGGGTTGTTGCCGTCGAAACAGACCGCGCTGGCGGTGTTTTCCTGAAGGAGGACGTGAATCGCCGGCTCGCGGGGATTCCGGCCGAACAGGCTGACAAAATCGGGAACCACCAGATCCGCATCCTCCCAGATTTCCTTTTCGCCGGAGGTGAATCGTTTGCGATAGGCGGCGAACACCAGGGCCCGGTTCGAGACCTCCGTGTGATAGGCGCCGTAATAAATCTGGTTGATGGGAAACGGGGAACGTTCCTCCAGGGCAATTTCCACAAACGATTGCAGCTCGGCGCGTTCCATTTTTCCCGGCAGGTCAACCGACTGCACGAAAAACAGCGACCCCGGCAAAAAAATCACCGTGGGGTTCTTGTCGAGGGTGTCCACCGACAGAATTTTCTCCAATAACACCATCTTACTCAATGCACAATAGAAGCATTCTCGCGAAGTTCCAAAATTGTAAACGGAAAACTTTCCAGCGTGTGGTCCCGCGTCGCGGACTGTCCGTTGGCGGCGTTGGGCGCGGGTGAACCCATGCGGTTGTTGGCGCCCGGATCGGGTATGCCGTCCGCCGACGATGAGGTGTCGAGATCGAGGACGGCGCTCAAACGGTGATGAGGTCCCCCCTCGCCGACGCGAACCTCAACGCGGAGATAACGGATGGCGGTCGCGAACGATCCCCCCGGCAAATCGGTTCCCAGCTCGGCATTGGCCTCGCCTAGATTTTCGAAGTAGTCGCGATCGCGCCGGAATGATTCCTCGCGGTACTCGCCGGCCGAACGCAACTGGTCGGCCTCGGTGTATCGCCCCCAAACCCGGAGCACCGAAATCGGCGCGCTGTTCACGTTGACCTGCTGAAAATCGCGCAGGGATACCAGGCCGGCAAATCGGTAAAACGCGTCGGTCGGCACGCCCCGGGAGTCGAAAAAGAAATCGCGAAACCCGTCGACCGCCCGCAGTTCATAGAGACTTCTGAGCGGCTGGTGGCTGGCCCGGTAAGGGAGGTCCCCGCGGTCGTACCCGGAAAAGCCGCCCGCGACCCGGCCCTGATCGTGGCTCTCATCCACCCAGGCCAGCAATGCGTCGGCCAGGTCTTCAATCAGGGTCTGCTCGTAGTCCAGTTCCTCGAAGAGGAGAATCAATTGCTCCCGGTCCATTTGCGACAGGGGCAATTTACCGGTTTCATCGTGAAAAGACACCTCGACCCGGAGATCGTCGGGGAACCGGATTCCGGCGTATTGAAAGGGATCGGCCCATCCCTGGCTGGGATCGTAAAGGGTGCCGTCGATTTCGCGGACGTCCAGCAGGACCGCCATCACCGTTTCGAGCGCGGAGTAAGCGTGCGGCCGCAGGCGCTCGCGCTCGTTGTACACACCTTCGGTACGGATCTCGTAAATGGCTTTTTCGATAAAAAGAAACAAGGCCACCGCCGTGATGAAAATCATGATCAGCGTGAACACGAGCACCGCCCCGCGGCGGGACCCCGCCGCGAGTTCCAGTCGCCCGCGCCGGTTCGCGCCGTCTGATATCCGCTTGTTATTCATCGCTGCACGGTGGCTGAAAACACACCCTGCCTTTGATTCGACAGCGCTACCAACCGTTCGGTTTCCATTTTATCCGAGGCGAACCGAATTCGCAGCCGGTCGGGAAGCAGTTCCTCTCCGTCGTCACCGTGATCGAAATCCGGCCGTTCGGACCAGGTTTCCGCCTCCCAGTCATAATACTCGTAGGTCACCTCGCGCACGAACGGCGATATCAGCGTGCGCCGCGGCGGATCGTCCTCGAAATTCTCCTCCAGGCGCGAGTGCCAAAGCACGAACAGCCCCTCGTCGCGTGTGAATTCCAGGTAACAAACGACGAACGGGAGCGCGTTCTCCGGCCAGAGCAGGATGCCGGGGCTTTCCAGCAATTCGAACGTGATATGGGGATCGCCAAAGCCGCGCTCGGACGGGGGCAGCGACAGATAAACCGAACTCAACACCGGCCCGTTTTCGTTTCCGCCGTTCTGATCCTCGGGGCGCATT
Organism: Opitutales bacterium; assembly: GCA_007132315.1. Classification (GTDB taxonomy): domain Bacteria; phylum Verrucomicrobiota; class Verrucomicrobiia; order Opitutales; family T3Sed10-336; genus SLOW01. The sequence goes on along the minus strand of SLOW01000176.1, from coordinate 2,177 downwards.
TCCATGGTCGCCTGATTGACGCTATTCTGCAGAAAACGCGTCACCCCGTTGACGTGCCGCTCGAACAGTCGATCGTCACCACCCCGTCCCCAAAGCTCGCCCATGGAGAAGACGAACATATTGATCGAGACCAGGATCATGGCGGCCAGGGTGAGAGCGAGTACGATCTCAATCAGCGTGAATCCGCGAGGCCGCAACGGCCGCGGGCGGGAGAGGCGATCCCCCGCCAACAACCGGCTGTCACAACGTGTCGATTTATCGCCCATTCAACTCCCTGGATTGCCGCGCCTGCTCCAGGCGCTCCCGCGTTTCGAGGCGCAGCCGATCCCTTTCCACCGGCTCCTCCCAGCCCGGACGGTACAGAAAAACGGTTTTCACCCGCTCGCGCCGCCGCTCTCCGACCTCGGCCGCGGGCAGAGTCAGGCGGATTTCCGCTTCGAACAAGTCGGCCACCTCCGTGCGCTCCAAGTGGGCGCTCCACTGAAAGCGCCCGGCATGAAGGGTTTCGATGGTGCCTCCGCTCTCGAAATCCTCCCGGACCTGATGCGCGAGGATCCGCGACACCACAAACGCCACCTCCTCGTCGGCCATCTGATCCTTCCGGATCGATTCGTAACTGTTCAGAACATTGACGTACGCCGCCCCCAGAACCACCACGGCCATGCCGAATATCGCCAGCGCGACCATCACCTCCACCAGTGTGAAGGCGTAACGGCGTTGCGGGAGGCCTGGGATTTGCCGCGTGCGTAGGAATGTCTGCATCAAAGTGTCCAAGAGATAAACTCCGAAATCGGGGCGGAGTTTCAAGGGGGGAGGGGTGAGGCGGATCAAGTCTCCCCGAGCGCGTCTTCAAGGGTGTGCAGCACCTCCTCGCGCTCGCTGTCGTAGATGAACAGGTCGCTGCCAATGAAACTGTAAGCCCGCCGCAGCAGATCGATCGAGGGTTGCCGCATGGACAGGTACCGCTGGACATTGGTCAGAATCTCATTGCGATTTCGCGTTTCCATGTCGAGCTCGATGAGCTTGGAAACGGCCTGCTTGAACAACGGGTAGTTGTTGCGCACATGGGCCAGCACGCGACGCGCCTGGCCGTGCTCCCCCTGCCCCATCAAACGTTCCGCCATCGTCGTGTAGTGGTCGGGCCGCAGGAATCCCTCACCGAACAACTCCCCGATCAGGATTTGTCCCTCGGCCCGATTCCCGACACCGAACTGCGCCACCGTCAACTGAGCCTTCAGCGGAAGCGCGTACCCTCTCTCCCACTCACCCGGCACCTCGTCCCAGTTCTCAACGACATCCAGGGCCCGGGCGTACCGTTCGGAGCCGACCAGCGCTTCGATCCAGTGGTAGGCCGGCGCCTCGGTATCGAGACCGTGTTCACGGCAGAGCTCGTAGATCCGCTCCACCAACGCGTGATCGGTCCACCGGCCCGCCATGGCGCTCAATTCATGCATGGCGGCTTCGTCGCGTCCGAATTCCGAAATATAGCCCTCAAGCTCGTCCTCGAATCGAGCGCCGTCATCGAGTTCGCGATGCACCTGGAGCAATCCGATCAAGGGCTGGTGGCTTAGGGGATCGTTCAGGTGATACAGACGGAGCAGTATTATTAGGAACATTTACTTCTACGTCAGCAGCAAATAGCGCCATTAGGGATTTGGCAACCGTATCAGAACGTCAAAGTGGTGATCTTACTCTTACAACCACAACTCCTGCCAGGGTTGTTGTTGAAACTAACAGAACAGAAGAAGTTAGAATAGAAACAGCGCCTACAACCATCAATACAACATTGATGAATGTAAGACAAACTGAAGAAATTGGATCTTTTGTTACTGATGTTTCTTTGCAGACATATATTCGTCCTCAGACTTTGACTATAAAGACACAAGGACTAAAAGCAAATACAATTTATTATGTTTTCTTTGATGGGGAAGAAATGAGCAATTATTGCTCTATGCTGACCTATTCGCAACCATTGATTACTGGAGAAGTTGTAGGCATGCCTGATGTTGTTGGTCCTGAAGGCGCAACTATTCGTTCCGACGAAAGAGGACAATTATTCTTACAACTAAGACTTCCTGCGGAAGGAAAAAGATTTACTGTTGGCAATAAACAAATAATGATAACTGATTCGCCAACTAATGCTAATGATACAACATCTTATGCAGAGTCCTTTTTTT
>SLOW01000380.1 GCA_007132315.1 Opitutales bacterium | reverse complement strand
TCGGGAATCCGGATGTGCAGCATGCGATAATTCGAGATCATGTTGCGCCGGACGGTGGCGTCCTCGTCGCGAAACGCGTTCAACAGCAGGCGGCGGAGATCGTCGGGGATGTCCCGTACCGGTTGTCGGTGCTGCTGCGAGATCGACAGCGGAAACCCCTGGACCACCATGGGAAGCACGTTGGAGGCGATGCGGCGAATGCCGACGTCCGGATCCGCGACCCGTTCGCCGATGCGCACCGCGGTCTGCCCCCGGTAGATCCGCCGCGTTTCGAACAGCGACACCAAAGCGGCCTGCCTGACCCCGGAATCCTCGTCCTCCAGCGCCCGCACCACGGCGCTCTGCGCCTGGGGCACGGGGTACTTTCCAAGCAACATCACCGCCGAACGGCGGACCTCCGGATTCTCGGATTCGCTTTGTTCGAGGGCCCGCTGGACGGTCTCCTGCCAGTACGGCTCATCCATCCCGGGCGGTTCGTCCGGCTGAGGCAGTCCCTGCGGTTGCCGGACGGGAAGGTCGTCCGGGGGAAACTGAAACGGAAGCTGTGGCTCGTCCGCCCACCCGGCCAGGCCGACGAAAAACGCACCCAGCGAAATCGGAAAGATCAAGCCCGTACGGTTTCTCGTTGCCCGCGGGCACATCGCGGATTTGATTCCGCCCCGTGTCTCCGGGAATTTACCGGAATGTGTGTGTGAAGTCATATCGGTTTGCCCTTTTCCGAACATCAATGAATCATTTTAACCCCAACCGCCGGCGAAAGTACCATTCGGCCGCCAAGGCGGCCATGAACAAAGTCAGGAACAAGCCGTGATCTGCCCAGTACACGCGTGAATCCCGGACCGGAACCTCATCCGAGAGCGCGAGGTTGTCGAAATCGGAGAGCTCCGAGTAATGGTGGAAATCCCCTCCGGTGATGCGGGCCAGGTCGCGCAGAAGCGATTCACGGTAGCGTGTGTCTTCGCCCTCCGTGCCCGCGTGGGTGGCCAGGAAGTACACGTCGCGTTCCATCCGTGCGCCATCGGCGAAGTCGATCCGGTAACGGGCGCGGTATTCGCCGGGCTGATCGGCGGAAAAGGACGTTCGGTATCGGCCTCCGACATCAAACGCGGGTTGCAGGCGGCGATCCCAGGTTTCCCCCGAAGGATAGGTCACCCGCACCGAGACCGACGCGTCCCGCGCGGGGCGGAAATCCGATCCGAGGACGTCGGCCTGCAGGTTCACGGATTCGCCCAGGGCGTATTGTTCGCCCTGTGACGACACCGTCAGGCGCGGCTTGCCGGCCGAAGACAACCAGACCAGGAGATTCTCCCAGAAAAGGCGGTGCTGCTCCAGACCGCCGCTGGAAGCCATCCGCCACTGCCAGGTGCTCTCGGTGCCGGTGTAGGCCACCCGCCCGGCGCCGAACGCCTGCGCGGCCATGATGACCTCGTTCTCGTGTCCTTCCCGCCGAAGAACGGGCCGCGCGCCGGTCTTCCATTCCCGGGTCACCACCACCGGCATGTTGTCCCCGAAAAAAAGCGCTGGACTGCCGAACAGACGGCCGCCTTCCAGATGGCCGAAAATGGGTGCGGGTTCGATTTCGAGCCGGAGGCGTTCGCGCGGCACCCGCTCCTCGGTCTTCAGGACCGGAAGGGCCCCGGCGATTTTTTCGGGTATCTCCTCCAGGGGACCGAAAAACAAAATCCCTCCGCCCCGCACCGAGACGAAATCGGCTAGCGCCTCGATTCCGTCGTCCGACATATCCGCGAGCACGCGGGTATCCACCAGCAGGGCGTCGAAACGGTTCAGAAAGGAGCGTTCTTGCGGAAAGGCGCCGGACGGGGCATCCGCTTCGTTGTCTTCGGAGAGGGCCTGGAAAAAGGATTCCGGACCGGTGCGAATCAAGCTCTCGAGGCCGATCTGGTCGGAATCGACGATGCCGCGCTCGATAAAGCGGTATTCCGGGTTGAGTCGGCCCCCCAGGTAGAGGACGGCGAACGTTTCCGGTTCCTCGGCGGACACAAAGGCGTAGCGCATTTGTTCGTCGCCGTTGCCTCCCGTATCCAAATCCTGGATCGACAGCCGATACAGGTGATCGCCGCGGCGAACCGGAGTGACTGTGAACCGCTCACGGTGCTCTTCCGTCCCGGCCGGAATGACGATCTCGCGTTCGTCCACGGTTCCAGCTTCGTCGCTCAGGCGCAGCCGGACGATGCGGTCGCTGTCATGGGTATTACTCAGTTCGACCGGCAATTCGACCGGTTCCGCCCGCTCCGTGTGGACCCGGGACACGGCGAAGTCTCCGCGCACCTCGCCGGGAGGCTCGCGCGAGCCCACGCCGATGGTGGTGACCGGGATGCCGCGGCTGCGGTAACGGCGCGCCGCTTCCTGGGCGGAGGTTCCGGTGTTGTGGTGACCGTCAGAAAGCAGGAGCACGCCGCCCAGATTGTCGCGTTGGGCTTCGGTTCGTTCGAGCGTCTCGTTCAGAACGTCGCCCAGGCCGGTCCTTCCGGGCAGAATCTCCAGCCGGTCGCCCCGGAGGGGAGCCAGATGCTCGCTGAAACGGTAACGATCGATCCGGTACCCGTTGCCGGTGAGCGTGCGCATCGGTCGTGTATCCGGATTCTGAAGCCATTCCTCGACCAGTTCCCGCCGGCTGAATTGGCCGTCTCGAACGTCGCGCGTTTCCATGCTTCCGGACGCGTCGGCCAGCACGGCGACGCGAAATCCTTCGGGATCGGGCTCCTGCCGATTCGAATAGGGATTGAACAACAGCAATAAAAGCGCCACCAGCGCGAGCGCGCGCAAGCCGGCCAGTCCGGCCAGATGGGACGGCCGGAGGACGTGCCGGAGCCGGTAATACGTCCCGGCCAGGACGGCCAGGATCAACAGACCTGCGGGGATGAGAAACGTGTACGGGAATGGCGTGTCGGCGCCGATCATTGCTGCTCGCTCAAGTTTCGGAAATACTGTTCAACCAAGTTGCGGTACTTTTCCGGAGGTTCCGATCCCTGCCGGCTGAGCCGGACCCGGCGTTCCAGCTCCATTGCCAGAATGCGCTGTTCGAGGCTGCGGCTCGCCGCCGAGAGGACGGATTCGAGACGAAATGGATTGGGCCGTTCGGCCTCGGCGCCTTCCTGTCCGAGCAGGGAACCGGACATCTCCTGGAGCTCGCCGTCGTTCATTCCGCGTCCGATACCACCGAGCGTTTCCCCCACTTCGCGACTGAGATCGCGCATACGCTGCATCGCGTCCTCGCCCGATTGCCCGAACATCTCCTCGATTTCCCGGCGGGCACGCTGGATTTCATCGAGGGCTTCCGCCAATTCCTGACGGGAAAATGCCGGCAGGCCCTCTCCCGCTTCGCGCAGCTCCTGTCCGAAGCTCTCTAATCTACCCGCCAGTGCTTCCTGAATCTCCGCGGCGCGGTCGGGCTGTTCGTACAAGAGCGCGTTGGCCGCCCGCTCCATGTCACCCCCCACGTTGTCGTCGCGCAGGTTTATGGCCAGCGAGAACAGGGCTTCCGCCACCTCGGGATGTTCGTCCTGGAGCTCGAGCGCCTGGTCGTCCAGCGCGCTGAGCAGGTCTTCGAAGGAGTCGCGGGTCGTTTCCTGCCGATCCCGCAACGCGGCCAGTTCGTCGGAGTCCGGCTGAGCCTGTTCCGCCTGCGCCCGGCTGGCGGACGCGGAAGCCCCCTGCTCTTCCGCCAGGGCGTCGGCCCATTGAACGAGTTGTTCGAGTTCGCTCGTCGTCGCGCTTTCCAGAAGACTCTCCAGCTCCTCGAGAGCGGTCAGCAGGGAGGAGCGCGCCCGCGCGCCTTCGCGTTCGGCGCGCTCGATCCGATTCATGCCTGTCTGCCGCACGGCTTGATCCATAAATCCGGCGGCGGCGTCCATCTGTCGCCATGCTTCGCCTGCGCCCGGCACGCGGTTCAACTCCCGCCGCACTTCGCGGGCTCCCGCCAGTAAATCGCGTTGGCGGCGACCGAGTTCCTCGCGCTGATCGTCGGTGACGTCGCTTCCCGCCAGGCGTCCGAGGGTTGAGTTGTGGGAGGTCTGAACGTCCGCCAGTTCGCGAATGGTTGCGATCAGGCGGCGGAGGTCGGCCAGCATTTCCTCCATGGCTTCCTCATCGGCCTCTTCTCCTTCGCCGCTCTCGCCCTCCCCGGCCTCGCCGGCTTCATCGGACGGCTCGTCCGACCGGATGGGATCGCGGGCCAGCATATTCTCCACCGCCAGCAGATGGGCCAATGCCTGTTCCTGGTACGGAACGGAATCCTCGATCCGGTCAGCCTGGATCAAGCGTCCGGCTGACGCCATGCGATTCTCGGCGCCGTGCATCAACTGAATGACGGGGTGCTCCTCGTTTCCGCCCGCCAGTTCGATGATCTCCTGGGTGATCCCGGATGTCTCGATACGGAGGGCCTCCATGCTCAGGGCGAGTTCCTGGGCGAGCGATTCCCGCCGTTCCCCGTCGAGTCCGATCGTCTCCCAGCTCATGCGAATCAAACGCTTCATTTCAACCAGAAGAGCGCGAATATCGATCTCTTCCTGATCCATGGGATCGCCCTCCATTTCCTCGGGCTCGCGTT